>DATLVV010000107.1:0-3247 GCA_035577165.1 Steroidobacteraceae bacterium
GATGCCAGGATCAGCCGCACCGGCGTCTGAGTCTTCGGATTGACGAGGGCCATGGGCTTCGGCAGCAGTCCGTCGCGGGACATCGCCAGCACCACGCGGGTCAGGCCAAAGTAGAGCACCAGCATCACGGTGGTAATGCCGGCCAGGGCGCCGATGGAGATCAGCGCCTCGGCCCAGCCGATGCCGAGCTGCTTGAGCGCATCGGCGATGGGCGCCTTGACGTCGATTTGATCGTAATGCACCACTCCGGTCAGGATGCCGGACACGAGGATATACAACACGGTGCAGATCACCAGAGAGGCAATGATGCCGATGGGCAGATTGCGCTGCGGTTTGATCGTTTCTTCCGCCGCGGTGGACACCGCGTCGAAGCCGATATAGGCGAAGAAAATCAGCGAGGCGCCAGTAAAGACGCCACCCCAGCCGAAGTGCGACCCGCCGTCGGCATCGATGACCTTGGGCGGAATGAAGGGATGCCAGTTGGCGGGATTCACATGCGGCGCGGCGACCACGATGAAGACCACGACCGCGGCGAGCTTGACCAACACCATCGCCGTGTTGAACCGGGCCGATTCGCGCACGCCGATGGACAGCAGCACCGACAGCAGCAGCACGATGACCATGGCCGGCACATTGACAATGCCGCCGTCGAGCGGTGCGTTGGTCAGCGAGTGAGGCAGATGCAGACCGAGGAGTTCGAGGATCTTGCCGAAATATCCGGACCAGCCGATGGCCACGGTGGAGGTGGCGACGGCGTATTCCAGGATCAGGTCCCAGCCGATGATCCACGCGATCAGTTCGCCGATGCCGGAATAGGCATAGCCGTAGGCGCTGCCGGCGCCGCCGATGGCGCCCGCGAGTTCAGCATAGGAGAGCGCGGCGAAGGCGCAGGCGAAGCCTGAAATGACGAACGACAGCACGATGGCAGGTCCCGCATGCTGCGCCGAGACCACGCCGGTGAGCACGAAAATGCCCGTGCCGATGATGCAGCCGATGCCAAGCATGGTCAGGTCGAAGGCGCCAAGGCAGCGTTTCAGGCCGGTATCGGCATTCACGTCAATCGGCTTTGTGCGGAACAGACTCATGCGTTCTCCCTCGGAATTCTAGTGATTATCTGGCGTTCGGAAGTATGCCTGGTGCCAACCCGTGCGCCTAGCGCGGCATCGTCAGGTCCGCAGGGCAGCCGGGGTGAGCGGCCCGAGCGCTTCGAGCAATGCCTGGTACACCTTCGGATTGCCGGCAATGACGTTGGGACCGAGCGCGTATTCGGAACCGGCCGGCGTACCCACGCGTCCGCCGGCTTCTTGGATCAGCAGCGTTCCGGCCGCAGTATCCCAGGGGGACAGGCCGAATTCCCAAAAACCATCGATGCGTCCGGCCGCCACATAGGCAAGATCGAGCGCCGCCGCGCCCGGGCGGCGCACGCCGGCGGCGGTCGACATGACGACTTTCAACATGGCGAGATAGGCATCGACGTGATCCGTGGCGCGAAACGGAAACCCAGTGCCGATCAACGCGCCCTCCAGGGTGCGCTGGGTGCTGACGCGGATCTTCTTGCCCTCGAGCTGCGCGCCGTCGCCGCGCGAGGCGGTGAAGAACTCCTGGCGCATGGGATCGTAGACCACCGCGTGCTGCAGGCGACCCTTGTGCTCGAGCGCGATCGACACCGCAAAAGTTGGGAAACCATGCAGGAAATTCGTCGTGCCATCGAGCGGGTCGATGATCCAGACGAATTCACTGTCGCCGTTGCGTCCGCTTTCCTCGGCCAGGAAGGCATGCTGCGGGTGGCTGCGGCGGATGGTCGCGATGATGTCGGCCTCGGCCTTGCGGTCGATGTCGGTGACGAAATCGTTGCGTCCTTTGCTGTCGATTTTCAGAGAATCGAGACGCGACAGGCTGCGGACGATCAAATCACCGGCGCGCCGGGCGGCACGCATGCCGATATTGAGCAGTGGTTGCATAGGCTCGGGCTAGAATAACAGAGCATGACGGCCCTCGTTCGCATCGTCCTCATCGAACCCAGCCACCCCGGCAATATCGGGTCGGTCGCGCGCGCCATGAAGAACATGGCTCTCTCCGACTTGGTGCTGGTGCGTCCGCGCTCCTTTCCCCATCCCGAAGCCAACGCGCTGGCGGCCGGCGCGGACGATATTCTGTCAGGCGCGCGGATCGCCGCCACGGTCGCGGAAGCGATCAGCGACTGCGGATTCATCGCGGGCACGACGTCGCGCCCGCGCTCCTACTACTGGGAGTTCGCCACGCCGCGCGATGTCGTCGGGCGCATCGCCGGTTTGCCGGCGGAAAGCCGCGCGGCGTTGCTGTTCGGATCGGAGCGCTACGGCCTCGGCACCGACGACTTGAATCATTGCAACGTGCTGGTGCGCATCCCCGCCAACCCCGCCTATTGCTCACTGAATCTGGCGATGTCGGTGCAGCTCCTGGCCTACGAACTATTCATGTCGCGCGAGCAGCCGCAATCGCACATCCAACTGGAATCAGAGCTGGCGCCGGCGGGCGACGTCGAGCATTTTTACGCGCACCTGCTCCAGGTCCTCAACGAGATCGATTTCGACGATCGTACCGGCCACCTCATGGAACGGCTGCGCCGATTGTTCAACCGCGCCCAGCTCGACCGCAACGAACTCAACATCATGCGCGGCATCCTGAGCGCGGTGCAGGGCCGGCGGGGTCAGTCCTCGCAGCGGTTGCGCGACGAGCGCGGCAGGCACGAATGAGCCGTCCCGTGTACCTGGACCATGCGGCCACCACTCCCGTCGATGCTCGGGTGGCCGCCGCCATGGCGCGATGCCTGACGGCGGAGGGGGAATTCGGCAATCCGGCCTCGGCCAGCCATGCCTTCGGCGATGCCGCCGCCGCATTGGTGGAGACGGCGCGCGCGCGGGTGGCGGCGAGCGTGGGCGCGGCGCCTCAAGAGGTGGTGTGGACCTCGGGCGCCACCGAAGCGAACAACCTGGCGATATTCGGGGTCGCCGAATATTACGGCGAGAGTGGCCGGCACATCGTGACGGGGCGCACCGAGCACAAGGCGGTGCTCGACCCCTGCCGCGAACTCGAACGGCGCGGCTGGCGGGTCACCTATTTGGCGCCGGATGGCGGCGGCCTCATTCAGCCCGAGCAGGTTGCCGCGGCGTTGCAGGCGGACACCGTGCTGGTGTCCATCATGCACGTCAACAATGAGATCGGCGTGATCCAAGACATCGCGCGCATTGCCGCGATCTGCGCGCAG
>DATLVV010000108.1:0-3530 GCA_035577165.1 Steroidobacteraceae bacterium
GCAGGATCCTGAAGCCTGGGTCTCGATGGAGCGGCGGGGCGGCGCCGCGTACCTCACCCTCAATCGTCCGGCCCAATACAACGCCCTGTCCGTTGAGATGATGGCGGCCCTGCATGGCGCCTTCGACACGCTGGCCGACGATACGTCGGTGCAAGTCGTGGTGCTGGGCGGCGCCGGCAAGGCCTTCTGCGCGGGCCACGACTTGAAGCAGATGAAGGACAATGCCCGCTTGGAGTACTACCAGCGGCTGTTCGACGATTGCAGTCGATTGATGATGCGCATCCAGTCGCTGCCGCAACCGGTCATCGCACGCGTGCACGGCATCGCCACTGCCGCGGGATGTCAGCTGGTGGCCATGTGCGATCTGGCGGTGGCGGCCGCCGACGCACGCTTTGCGGTGTCGGGGGTCAATGTGGGCCTGTTCTGCGCCACCCCGTCGGTGGCGCTCGCGCGCAACGTCAACCGCAAAGCGGCATTCGAAATGTTGGTGACAGGCGAATTCATCGATGCGGCCACCGCCTTGCAGCGCGGTCTGATCAATCGCTGTGTGCCGGCCGATGCCCTCGACAGCGAGATCGGCAAGCTGGCTGCCGCCATCAGCGCCAAACCACGGTCGATGATTGCGGAAGGCAAGGCATTGTTCTATCGGCAGCTGGAACTTGGGATGGGGCCCGCCTACCAACTCGCCGCCCAGGCGATGGCGTGCAGCCTGATCGGCGACATCGCGCAAGAGGGGGTCTCGGCCTTCATCGACAAGCGGCCTCCGAACTGGGCGGCCTAGGACCGCGCCGCGCGGCATTCTGTGGCAAATTCGCTCAGCCGCTGCGATGGTTTTGGACATTTGTTTCGCTGCGGGGGTCCTCTAAAATGAGCCTATGAGCGCCGTATCCATCGCCGCCAAGCCGACTCCCTACCAGGCCACGAACAAGATTCGGTTCGTGACCGCCACCTCGCTGTTCGACGGCCATGATGCGACGGTCAACATCATGCGCAGGGTGCTGCAGGCGTCCGGGGCCGAGGTCATTCATCTGGGCCATAACCGTTCGGTGCAGGAGATCGTCAACGCCGCATTGCAGGAGGACGTGCAGGGCGTGGCCGTCACCTCCTACCAGGGCGGGCATGTCGAGTTCTTCAAGTACATGATGGATTTATTGCGTGCGAGCGGCGGCGAGAATATCAAGGTGTTCGGCGGCGGCGGCGGCGTCATCGTGCCGGCGGAAATTCGCGAGCTTCAGGCCTATGGAGTGACCCGCCTCTATTCCCCGGAGGACGGCGCCAAGTTGGGACTGCAGGGAATGATCGATGATCTGGTCCGCAGCAGCGACTACGATCTCGCCAAGCTCGCCCCTGCGGAGGCGGAGGCGGTTGAAGCGCTCCGCTCCGGTAATCGTCGATTGTTGGCGCGCGTGATCACTGCGGTTGAGAATCGCGCCTACTCGATGCGGGTCCGTCAGTCCGTGCTGCAGGCTGCCGCCGGCATCAAGACGCCGATTCTCGGAATCACCGGCACCGGCGGCGCCGGCAAGTCCTCGCTGACCGACGAACTCATTCTGCGGCTGCGCCTCGACCAGCAAGATAAGCTCCGCGTGGCCGTGATCTCGATCGATCCCTCGCGCAAGCGCACCGGCGGCGCTCTGCTCGGCGATCGCATTCGCATGAATGCGATCGAGTCAGACCAGATCTTCATGCGCTCGCTGGCCACGCGCGACACCGGCACCGAGATCTCCGCCGCGCTGCCCGAAGTCCTGGCCGCATGCAAGTTGAGCGGCTTCGATCTGATCATCGTGGAGACCTCCGGCATAGGTCAGGGCGAATCTGCGATCGTCCCCCTGGTCGACACCTCGCTGTACGTCATGACCCCCGAATTCGGCGCAGCGTCCCAGCTGGAAAAGATCGACATGCTCGATTTCGCCGACTTCGTTGCCATCAACAAGTTCGACCGCAAGGGCTCGGAGGACGCATTGCGGGACGTGCGCAAGCAATATCAGCGCAATCACGAATGGTTCGCGCAAACTCCGGACAGCATGCCGGTCTTCGGCACCATGGCCTCGCGCTTCAACGACGACGGCGTCACCGCGCTCTACCAAGCCCTGCTGCCGCGCCTGATGGAGAAGGGTCTGAAGGCCGGCACCGGCCGGTTGCCGCGGATTGCGGCGAAGATTTCCTCGCGTGGCCGCGCCATCGTGCCGCCCGAACGCGTGCGCTACCTGGCGGAGATAGCCGAAGCGCTGCGGGAGTATCACCGCTTCATCGGCCGCCAAGCGCGCATTGCGCGCGAGCACCAGGCGCTGCACACCTCCCGGTCTTTATTCGCGGCCGCCGACCGGCCCCTTGCCGGCTTCGACGAACTGATTGCCGCCAAGGGCGGGGAACTCGATCCGGCCGCGGCCAAGCTCTTGAAGCAATGGCCGAAGAC
Source organism: Steroidobacteraceae bacterium (assembly GCA_035577165.1). Lineage (GTDB taxonomy): Bacteria > Pseudomonadota > Gammaproteobacteria > Steroidobacterales > Steroidobacteraceae > Bog-1198. The sequence continues at coordinate 2,417 of DATLVV010000108.1, forward strand.
CCAGGAGCTGTACGCGCAACCGGAGTATGCGGTGAAGATCCGCGACAAGGAGATTCGCACCCAACTGACCTACGAATCGCTGTCGGGCACGAAAATTCGCAAGGTGTCGCTGCCGCGCTTCGAGGATGACGGGGAGATTCTGCGTTTCCTGTTGAAGGAAAACGTGCCGGGGTCCTACCCGTACACCGCCGGCGTGTTCGCCTTCAAGCGCGAAGGCGAGGACCCGACGCGCATGTTCGCCGGAGAGGGCGACGCGTTTCGCACCAATCAGCGCTTCAAGCGGGTATCGGAAGGCATGCCCGCGCACCGTCTGTCGACCGCCTTCGATTCGGTGACGCTCTACGGCTGGGATCCCGACTTGCGCCCGGACATCTACGGCAAGGTGGGCAATGCCGGCGTCTCGATCGCGACGCTGGAAGACATGAAGGTGCTGTACTCGGGGTTCAATCTATGCGCGCCGACAACCTCGGTGTCGATGACCATCAACGGGCCGGCGCCGATGATTCTGGCCATGTTCATGAACACCGCCATCGATCAGCAGGTCGAGCGCTTCCAGCAAGAGAACGGCCGCGAACCGACGGCCGGTGAATATCAGAAGATCAAGGCTTGGACCCTGTCGACGGTGCGCGGCACGGTGCAGGCGGACATACTCAAGGAAGACCAGGGGCAGAACACCTGCATCTTCTCCACCGAGTTCGCGCTGAAGATGATGGGCGATATGCAGGAATATTTCGTGCACCATCAAGTGCAGAATTTCTACTCGGTCTCGATTTCCGGCTATCACATCGCCGAAGCCGGCGCGAATCCCATTTCCCAGCTGGCGTTCACGCTCGCCAATGGCTTTACCTATGTCGAGTCGTATCTGGCGCGCGGCATGCATGTCGATGATTTCGCGCCGAACCTCTCGTTCTTCTTCTCCAACGGCATGGATCCGGAATATTCGGTGATCGGCCGGGTCGCGCGCCGCATCTGGGCCGTGGCGATGAAGAACAAATACGGTGCGAGCGAGCGCAGCCAGAAGCTCAAGTACCACGTGCAGACCTCCGGCCGGTCCTTGCACGCCCAAGAGATGGCCTTCAACGACATACGCACCACGCTGCAGGCGCTCTGCGCC
>DATLVV010000109.1:0-26640 GCA_035577165.1 Steroidobacteraceae bacterium
CGTGGCATTGCCACCCGACGCCGAACTCAAGGCCGACCTCGCGTCCTACCGTTGGGAGCACACGCTCAACGGTATCCTGATCGAGGACAAGTTGAAGATGAAGGACCGGCTCGGTCGTTCTCCGGACAAGGGCGACGCCGCGGTGATGTGTCTCTCGGAAGGCGCGCGGGCGGTGGAGCGGGCAGCGCGGCTCGGGGCGCGTAGTGGGCCGCTAGCGGCAAACACGGGCGGGCGGCAGATGTCAAGTGTGAGGCGGTGAACGAGGAAAGACGCAGAGTGCTTTTCAAGCACTGGCCACGTTTCCGGCGATCGTTGGTTGAGGGGCTGACGCCGCGGCGGCCTCGGATGGCACTGCCGTACCCTTCCGAGGTAAGCATGTATTCGGACGAGGCGTTCGCAGCGATCAGAAATATTCCGCAGCCGTTTCAGTTCGATCTCGAAATTGGATGGTTCGACGGTCGCCGCGCCTTTCGTGTGAAGTGTGAAGACGTGGTGCTCGAAACGGGCTTCGCGTGAGAGACCGCCCCTTCCTCCCCGCCAACGAATCCCCGCGGCCTTATAGCGAGATCAGGGCGGAACGCTTGGGATCGGACCCCGCGCAGCGCATGCGGGAATCGCTTCGCGCGCAAATCCGCATGCTTGAAGCTGAAGCGCTGGGGGCTTCGACCGAGGCCGAACGCCAGTCCCGGCAATGCGAGGCGGAAGCGCTGCGGTGCAGGCTTGACGGACGATAGGGGGTTGATGTGACCAATCCATTCGGGAAGGCAGCGCCTCCCCCTCCGCCTGCGCCGACGCCGATGGCGCCGCCGCCGCTTCCCGACCTGAATTCGCCGCAGAACCTCGCCGCGCAAAAGCTTGCAGCGGCGAGGGCGAACTCGGCGGGGCGAGCGGCAACGCAACTCACGACATCGGCGATGGCCGGCGCGACGCTCGCGGGCGCGGCCGGCGGGGCGTATAGCGGTGCAAAGACGGGAAGCAGGTAATGCGCGCACCGAACAAGCCCGCGACTGATCCGCTGCTCGCCGCTCTCATCGAGAAGCTGCCGGCGGCAGGCTCGACATGGGGCGCAGCCGAGCGCGAGGCGTGGCTGAAGATGATGTCGATGGCGTTCAATGTGGTCTACCAGGGCGCGCCGGCAGAGGTGCCGCAGTTCCTTGTGCCCGCCACTGCGCAAGTCGATCTCTCGCCGAGCAGCTTCTCGCTTGTCTCGGAAGGTGAGACTTTCGCCAAGTTCACCCCGCACACCTATTGGATTGACAAAGCGGGCATTGCCCGCGGTCCCGGCGGCAAGCAGATTGCCGGATCGGAAGTCATCGGCACCATCTACGACCTGCGCGGCGAGCACGGTGACCTCGGCTCCATCCAATGGGCGGACGGCAAGACCGGGGTGAGTGGGCTGCAACTGGACATCGCGGCGGCGTGACATGATCGTTAAGGGATTTGGCGAGGTCGGACACAGGCTGCTGGTCGAAATGCCCTTCGTGCTGATGCGGTATGATTACGACGGTGGCCGCCGCGCGGATGGGCTTTGCGGTGCCGCGCCGAGGCTGTACGTCCTGGTCGGCAGCGAGGAGCAGGACTGCGTTGAAGCCATCCCGATCGCGTGGGCGGCTGCGCAAGCGCTCGCGCCTGAGACTATGGAACGCCTTGCGTTGCAGCTCAGAAGGCTCCGCGGCGCAGAACCTCCTCGCGGAGGCGATTGATGCGCCAGCGCGTCAGGGAAATCGTCGCGCTCGGGGACCAGCTTTTCAGCCGGCGCTACCCCGTCATGTCCCAGTGGCAGACGCAGGCTGAGAATTTTCACGTCATGCGCGCCGACTTCACCCGGCGCCGTTACTTCTCCGAGGAGTTCGGTTCGTACCTCATGAGCGGGCGGCCGGCGCGATGCTGCCGCGACCTCATGAACTCGTTCTCGACCATGCTGCGCCGGGACCAGTGGTTTCACGCTAAGACGGACTCCGAAAAGGTCAACGAGGACCGTGACGCCAAGATATGGCTCGATTGGGCATCGCAGACGATGCGCCGGGCGATGTATGACAAGCGCACCGGGTTCGTGCGCGCGGCCAAGATCACCGACGGTGATTTCTGCGCGTTCGGTAATGCGGTCATCACCCGCGAGGTCGTCGACTACTCGCATTTTCTCTATCGCAACTGGCATTTGCGCGATGTGGCCTGGGAACAGGACGTGCGCGGTGTCATCGACTCGGTGCATTTCGACTGGAAGCCCTACGCCGGCCAACTCATGCAGAAGTTCGGCAAGAGCACGTCTGGCACCATCGATCCCCGTGTCCTCGACATGGCGAAGGACCCCAAGCAGAAGCTCTCCGAAATCCAGTGCCGGCGCTTCCTGTGCCGAGCCGACGAATACGACCTTCCGTCACAGGCGACCAAGGGCAAGTCCTACGTCTCAGTCTATGTCGACGTGCAGCATGAGACCATCCTCGAAGAGGTGGCACTGCGCACATGGCCGGTGACCATCCCGCGATGGGAGTTCGGCGGCTCGATGTTCGGGGACCAGTACGGCTATTCGCCGCCCGTGGTCTACGGCCTGCCGGATTCGCGCATGTACCAGCAGATGATGCTGTCCATGCTCACGGCATCGGAGATGGCGACCTATCCGGCGATGATCGCGGTCGGCGAGGCGATCAACGGGGCGATCAACCTCTACGCTGCCGGCATCACGCAGACCGATGCGGATTACGACGAGCGCACCGGGGAAGTGCTCCGTCCCATCACCACGCAGTTCGAAGGCATCCGCTGGGGCGCCGAGCAGATGGAGCGGCTGGAAGCAGCCTTGGATGACTCCTTCCTGCTATCCAAGATCAGACTGCCTGAAATTCAAAAGGACATGACGGCCTACGAGGCATCGAAGCTTTACGAGCAATTCATCCGGGAATCGCTGCCGCTGTTCGAGCCGGTGAATGACGAATACAACATGCACCTGGTCGACGGCACGTTTCAGGATTGCCTCAATCTCGGCATGTTCGGCTCGGTCGATGACATGCCGCAAGTTCTGCGGGGCAGGGATATCTCGTGGCAGTTCGACACGCCAATCACCCAGGCGGTCGAGGCGGGGCTGACGAAATCGTTCGAGGCCACCATTCAGGCGGTCGTCCAGGGCGCCCAGGTCGATCCGACCGTGAGGATGAACGTCGACTGGAACACGGCCACGCGCGACGCGGTGACCGGTACGGGCGCGCGGGCGAAGTGGCTCTACCCCGAGGACCAAGTCAAGAAGATGCAGGACCAGGAGCGCGAGCGCCAAGCCGCGCAACAGGCCGCAGAGCAGATGGCCCAGCACGCCGACATGGCGACGCGGGTCGGTAACGCAGCGGAATCCGCCGGCAAGGCCGCGGGGGCGCTGCAAGAGGCGGGGATGATGTGAAGTCTCCCCGCAAACCTCCGCCCCGCTGTCCGTGGGACCCCGTCGACCTCGAACTCCACGAACTCTCCGCCATCAAGGCGGTCGCCAACACCATGCCGCTCGCATGGGCGGCCCTTGAGAAGATCACCGGCGTCGACCGCATGTCGTTTGCGGCGGGCGGCGAAGAGGGCCGAAGGGCCACAGACTTTGCCGAGGGCAAGCGCTGGGTGGGCAACACGTTGCGCTTGGTGCGTGACATGAAACTGCCCTCGCGGCCGATCGGCCCGCCCCCTGATGAGCCGCGTCCCGCATAGGGGACAATTCAACAATAGCCGCCGTTCTGCCCTCCCCACGGAATGGCTGTGCCGCGGCTTGCGTTAACTAGAGGTGATTGATGGTTGATCCGACCCCGGCACCTGCGCCGGCTGCGACCCCTATTGCTCCATCGTCGGCGCCGGCTCCCGCTCCGGCCCAACCAACCCCGGCACCTGCGCCGGCTTCGGCTCCGGCGCCGACGACCCTCGCAACACTCGATCCCGCTGCGCCGCCGCTGTCGAATGCGCCTCTTGCGCCGGCATCGTTCCCCGACAACTGGCGCGATCTGATCGCAGGCGAGGACAAGGGCTTCGCCGAACGGCTCAAGCGGTTTGCCTCGCCCAACGACCTCGCAAAGTCCTATCGCGAGATCGAAGGCAAGATGTCGTCTGGCGAACTGCGGGCTCCGCCCAAGCCGCTGCCAGCCAACGCGACCGACGAGCAGAAGGCGCAATGGAGGCAAGCGAACGGCCTGCCCGACAAGCCGGAGGGCTATGTCGAGAAACTGGCGCTCCCCAACGGGGTCGTGATCGGCGAGGCCGACAAGCCGCTGGTCGGCGACTTCGCCAAGCGCGCGATGGAAAAGGGCTGGTCGCAAACGGCCTTCAACGAGGCCGTTGGCTGGTTCTACGAGGCGCAGGCCGAAGTCGAGGGGCGGCGCGCCGAGAATGATGTCGTGGCCCGCACGCAGAACCAGACCTCGCTCATGAGCGAGTGGGGGCCGGGCGACTACAAGGTCAACATGAATGCCGTCGGCTCGCTGCTCGCCGGCATGCCGGAGGACTTCAAGGTGGCGCTGCTCACCGCCCGCACCGCGGACGGCCAGATGCTCGGCGACACAGTGGCATTCAACAAATGGGCGGCGGCACATGCGCGCGACTTCAATCCGGCGGCGACTGTTGTTGCTCCAACTGAACTCAACGCACCGAAGGCCATCGCTGATGAAATGGCCGAGCTCGAAGCCTTGATGGGTCGCGCGCAGAAAGACCCGGAAGCCAAGCGCCAGTATTATGGCGACGACGGCAAGCCTGGTCTCGATGCACGGTATCGGCTTCTTGTTGAGACACAGCAGAAGATGGCCGCGCGCGGACGCGCCGCGTGATTAGGTCCGAAGTGGACAAGGCGCGCGCTCGTCGGCCGTTTCGCGCGAGCGAGTACAACGCGATTTTGAACAGAATCGCCGCGCACGGATCGGCTTCTGTGCAGGAGAATATCCGAGAACGCGGCTTTATTGCGCGCTGTAAGAAGCGGCGCAAGAAAAGACCTGCGTAGTTTTTCGCGCCTACCCGGACAACCCGCATCGCGGCTCCGGCGCGGCGCACTCACCCGCCAACGTAACGCCCCGCAAGGCCAAGTGACGGCCCGGCATCAGCCGGCAACCCGCTCGCACGCTCACGCGGACAACCCGAACGAAGGCCCGTCAATGCTCAGATAATGGAGCATTCCCGTGGCTGATACCGCTTTCCAGGTTCAATACCGGAAAGAGGCGATCATGGGCTTCGAATACGGCATGTCCGATCTGCGGACTGCCGTGACCACGGAAGCCGTCATCAAGGGCAACCAAGCAATCTTCCTTGTTGCGGATTCCGGCGGTGCCTCCGCCTCCAACCGTGGCGTCAACGGCCTCATCCCGGCCCGCGCCGACGATCTCCAGCAGTACACGGCGACCCTGGTCGAATGGCACGACCTCGTCCGCCGCACCTCGTTCAACCTGTTCGCTTCGCAGGGCGACGGTCGTCGCATCATGCAGAAGACGACCAGGAACGTGATGAACCGCAAGGTCGACCTCGACATCATGTCGGCCCTGCAGACGGGAACGCAGTTCATCGGCACCTCGGCGGTGACGATGACCCTCGCTCTCGCCCTTCGCGCCAAAACCGTCCTCTCGTTGAATCAGGTTCCGATCAACGAGGCCGACAACATGTTCGCGGTCATCTCGCCAGCGGCCATGTCGTTCCTCGAACAGGTCAAGGAGTTCAACTCCGCGCCGTTCGTGGACGTGAAGCCGCTCAACGCTCCGGCCAACCGGTTCCGGCGCTGGGCCGGCTTCAACTGGATCGAGCATCCGCTCGTTCCCGGCGTCGGCACCTCCGCCGAGACGCTGTTCTTCTATCACCGCGACGCCATCGGCCATGCGGTGAATACCGGCGAAATGCAGGCCCTCGCCGGCTATCACGAAGAGCAGGATTACTCCTGGGCTCGCACCACCTGTTTCATGGGCTCCGTCCTTCTGCAGAACCGCGGTGTGGTTCAGTGCAGGCACGATGGCTCCGCCTATGTGACCACGGCGTAAGGGGGGCGGACACATGGCTTACAATCCTGGTTATGTCGACGCCAACAAGATCGCCACCAACGCCAACTACGTCTCCGGCGCGGGCCTGTTCAAGGTCTTCGACACCGTCGAATCGGGCGTCACCTTCTGGGTCTATCTCACCAGCGATTCCCTCGCTGCGACCCAGGTGTCAGGTTACGTCACCGACGCGACGGCAAAGCGCCTCAAGGTCGGCGACATCGTGGACGTGTTCTCGGGCACGTTCGCATCGCAGGCCGCCACAGCCACCACGGGCCTCGCGCTCGGGGCGGTGACGTTCCCGGCGACCGTCGGTCTCTCCTCGCTGTTCACGTCCCAGCCGCAATACCAGCGGATGATCGTGACGACGGTGACGGCCGGCACCACCACCACGTCCGGTGTCGGAACGTGGTCGGCGGCGGAACCTGCGGTGATCGGGCTCGGCAATCTGCCGCGCAACCTGATCGACTGCGGCGACTTCACCACGAATCCCTGGCAGTTGGGCACCTCGTTCAATGGCAGCTCCACCACTCCGGCGCTGACGGCTGATCGGTTTGTCGCAAATGCCGGCGGTTCGCAGGTGTGGACCGCGGGACGTACCTCGAACACCACGATCGCGGGCTTCTCCGCCGCGTATGTGTGGGGCCGATCCGTCGGCGACACGCACACCGTCGGCCAGTCCTTCGGTCAGGTGATCGAAAGTGTGGACTCGGTGCGCGTGCAGGGCTTGCCCATCTCGCTGTCGTGGTATGTGGCTTCGGACGCAAACTTCGCAGCGGGCGCTTCGGGCGGCACCTACACCGCGACCATCGTGTCCGGGACGGGTCTGAACGAGTCGAGCGGCAAGATGTTCTCGGGTGCGTGGTCCGGTATGACCACGATCGCCACCCAGGCCTACACGCCGACATCGACGATGGCCCGCATCGGGCCGCTCGGGGGCACGGTGCCCACGGGCGCGAGCCAGTTGGGCGTGATGTTCTCTTACGTCCCGACCACAGCGGCGACCTCTCCCGGCCTCACCGCCGGGGCGCACGAGAGCCTGCAGTTCATGGGCATCCAACTCGAAGCCGGGGGCACCACCCCGTTCGAGCATACGGAGGTCGCCGAGGTGGTCAATATCGCCACCCGGTATCTGCAGGTGATCAACGAGCCCACGTCCAGCGTCATGGTTGGCGTCGCCGGTTACAACGGCGCGACCTCCACCGCGCAGGTCCACATCCCGCTGGCATCGCCGATGCGGCAGGCCCCGACCGTGACGTTCACGCCCGGCGGCTTTGCCATCATCGACCTCGCCAACACCGCCCACACCATCTCGTCTGGTGGTCTGGTCGGTGCGACGACGGGAGCGGTGACGCTCAACGTCACGGCGGCCACCACGATGTCGTCCGGCAACAGCGGTGCGCCTGCGTTCCTGCAGGGACGCTCGACCAACTCGGGCATCATCATTCTCAACGCCGACTACTGACGGCGTGGCCCTGGGGCATCCGTGCCCCAGGGTTTCTTGGCTCAGGGGACACATGCAAATCGAAGTTTCGGACCAGGCGCGAAACGTCGCCTCGCTGCTCAACAATGTCGGGCTCGCTGCCGCGGGGGATGGTGGTGACGGGCTCGAAGCCGGGGTCGCCATGATACGGCGCTCCATTGCCCTCAATCCCCTCGATCTCAATCTGCGCATGAACCTCGCGTCGTTGCTGATGCAGCGCGACGCGGACGATGAGGTCGAGGAAATCTGCCTGTTCACCCTCAAGCACAACGAGAACGCCGCAGGCGCGTGGTCGGTGCTCGGGGTGATCCACACCCATCGCGGTCAGATCGACGATGCCACGGCCTGCTTCAAGAAGGCGTGGGACATCGAGCCGACCGGTCAGCACACGTTCGACCTCGCCGCCGCCTACCTGCGTGCGGGGGATTTCGAGCGGGGCCTGCCGCTCTACGAGCATCGCCACCTGATCCTACCCAAAACGGGACCGACGCCGAATGCGCCGGTCTGGAAGGGCGAGAAGGTTGATCATCTCGCGGTCTACTCCGACCAGGGATATGGCGACGTGATGCTGTTCTCCCGGTTCCTGCCGTGGGCCAAGGAACAGTGCGGGAAGGTCACGCTCTACACCGACCCGGCCACGGTGCCGCTGCTCTATAACTTCCGCTCGATCATCGACGTGGAGTCGGTCTACTCGACGGAAACCAAGTTCGGCGCACAGATTGCGCTCGCAAGCATTCCGCTGGTCTACGGACTGCGGATGCACAATATCCCTCCAGATTCCGGGCTGCTGAGCCCGTCCGCCACGGATGGGCGCCTCGTCAGCCCCGGTCTCAAGATCGGCATCGCCTGGCAGGGCAACCGTCGCTTTCCCGCCGACGTGGTGCGCTCGATCCCGTTCAAGGAATTCCTCCCCCTCGCGGCTGATCCCCGCAACACCATCTATAGCCTGCAGTGCGGCCACGATGCCGGAATCATCGCCAAGCTCCGGACTGGCCGCATCATCCGCGACATGACGCCCGACATCGAAGGCGAATGGTCGCACACCGCGGCGGTCATCAAGAATCTCGACCTCGTGGTGTGCTCGTGCACCGGCATCGCGCATCTCGCGGGTGCCTTGGGCGTGCCGTGCTTCGTCATGGTACCGCGGTTCGGTTATTGGCTCTGGTTCCATGGCCGCGACGACACGCCATGGTATCCGCACACGCAATTGTTCCGGCAGACCAAGGTCGGGCAATGGTCCGACGTGATGACGCGGGTCCTCGCGGCAATCGAGATGATGCACAAGCGGCGCTCCTTGGTCGCGATGCTCAATCGCGGTTATGGGGCGTCATCTCCGGTCGTCCAGCAGTACGAGCCGGAAGTCGCAGCGGTGCTGCGCAAGGTGCTGCGCAAGGGGGATTGTTTCATCGACGTGGGCGCGGCGGCCGGCATTCATACGGTGGCGGCATCCGATCTCGTGGGGGATGAAGGCCGCGTGATCGCATGCGAGCCCGGCGAGCAGAACTTGCCGAAACTGCGGCAGAACATCGGGGATAGGAAAAACGTGGAGATCGTCGAGGCGCCGCTCTCGAATGCCGCGGACGACGTGACGCTCTACATCAACTCGGACAACGAGAACAATTCGCTGTGGGACCCTGGGGAATTTCCGGGGCCGGCGAATATCAAGTCGCGGGAGAATCCACGGCCGGTGACGATGCGGGCGACGACGCTTGATGCGATCGCAGGCAATCGAGTTGTTCCAACCCGCCTCATCAAGATCGATACCGAGGGTGCGGAACAGACTATCCTTGAGGGTGCGGCCGACCTTCTGTCGCGCTCAGACAGGCCGCCCTACATCGTCGCCGAGCTTCACGAGTTTGGCCTCAACAAACTCGGGCACAGCCAAAAGTCCCTTCGGACATTCATGTCCGGGCACGGTTATAGCACCTATATCCTCAAGCCCGACGGCTCTCGCCCGGTGCTCGTCGATGAAAAGCAGGGCATCACGTTCGACCGCGACGGCTGCGTTCTCAACATGCTGTTCTCGACGCGCGAGGCGATCGATGAGGCGTGGGGTGTTGAGGCCGATGAGGTCGATCAATGGGCGGGGGTGGCGGCATGAAGATCGCCCTCGGCTGGCAAGTCTCTTCGTATTTCGGATGGGGGGTCTACGGCCTCAACATCGCCCTCGAATGGGCGAACGACCCCACAATCGAAGCCTCGGGGTGCATCGGCAAACTCGATGACATCGTGGTCGACAACCTTCGGCGCCGCGTTCTGGTGCCGTTCATGCGTCGTAGTTTGCAACCGGTCGCCCGCGCCGCAATCGCCATCGACGCGCTCGGCAACGAATGCGGGGGCAGTCGCGACACCAAGGCCCTTCATGCGGCGATCTTCTTCGAGTTGCCGCTGTCGTCCACGGCGATCGAGCGCGCGAAGCGGTATGAGACCATCATCGCCGGTTCGACGTGGAACGCCAATGTGCTGCGTAGTCACGGGCTCACCAACGTCGAGACCATCTTCCAGGGCGTCGACCGCTCGCTGTTCCACTGGGCACCCAAGCGTGACCTCTACCCCGGCAAGTTTTTGATCTTCTCCGGCGGCAAAGCGGAGCCTCGCAAGGGGCAGGACCTCGTCGTCAAGGCGTTCCGCATCTTCGCCGAGAAGCACAAGGACGCCATGCTGGTGACGGCATGGCATTCGCCCTGGCCGCAACTCGCCAAGGGTATGGACCTCGACCTCTCGAAATTCGCCGACCGCGTCATCGACGTGGGCGCTGTGCCGAACGGCCAGATGGCGCCGATCTATCGCGAGTGCGACGTGGCGCTATTCCCGAACCGAGCCGAAGGCGGGACGAACCTCGTCGCGATGGAATGCATCGCCTGCGGTGTGCCGACCATCGTGTCGAGCAACACCGGCCACCTCGACCTGCTCGATGTGCCGGGCGTGATGGGTTTGCAGATCGGCCGGCCCCCGCTCGGAGAATGGTCGGAATGGGGCGAATGCGACGTGGACGAGATTGTCCACGAACTGGAGACGGCATACCGCAATCACGGCGGCGTCCGAGTGACGGACCCGATGGGGCCGCGTTTCCATTGGTCGACGGCTGCACGGCAGATCGCTGACCTCGTCAGGAATCATCAACCACAGAAGGAAGTCGCGTAATGGCGTCAAAAGACGATGCGGGATTTCTCATCCGTTCTCTGGGGCGGACCCATGCCATTGCCGATCAATGGCCTCCAAAGATCACTGAAATCGAAGGTCAAATTCTCTTCATGGATTGGGCTTCTCTACGCAAGCAGGTCGAGTTCGTCCGTGAGAACGTAAATCTTGCGCAAGCGATGATCGAAAGAATTGATCGCAAAGATCAGCAAGATGTGAGCGAATTGACCACGATTCTTGAGGATACGGAGAGGGCTCGCCGCATTGCGCAACTATTCAATAGGTTGGCCGATGCTGAGGTGGTGTCGTGACATTCAAGTCAGCGGCCGACGCCGCCCGTGAAATTCTCAACCGCCCGTTACCGGGGGAATACAGGGCAACACATACCACGACCAAGCCCAGCGGTGGCGGGCCACGCATAACATGGCGCGAGGCGGTCGCTATTACCGACGGTGAAATCGACAAGGTGGAGCCGTTTACGGTGAGTTTGCCCACATTCGGGGACGTGGCGTCTCCGTCTCTGCGAGCGGCTATCCGCCGGGATGTTGAAAGATCCAATGCATGGCAATTGAAAGTCTAAAAACACGGGACATGCGCAGGGACAGGATTGAGATGGTTGCGTGCGCAATCGCGCGGCAGCTCACGGGACTCGACCCAGATATGTGCGTTCTTCCGAACGCACACCCGATGATCGCCTGTCTTGAAAGAGGGAACCGTCCCCTTCCATGTGAAGTGCCGCTATGGACCTACTTCGCGAGCGCCGCATTCGCGGCTCTCGAAGAAATGTATGAAACTGTTTAACCAAGGAACTCAGTATGGCGGAAGCAGCCAAGAAACTCCCCGTTGACGCCGAGGTTGTGCGGATCGTGCCGCCGCTGGCGCAGAACCGCTGGAACCTCAAGGAGCACGCGAACCCCGGCCATTGGGTGTGCGTGCCGGCCGACACCGAGGTCGCGGACTTGCTGGAGCCTGGGTTCTGGGCGAACCACGCGCAGCGCATGCGGCCTAACTCGACCCTCGAAGTGCATTGGGATGACAGCAGTCGTTTCATTCTGCTTTATGTCGTTTCGGCCGGCCGCAACTGGGCCGATGTCGATTTGATGTTTGAGCACAAGATCAAGAGCCATGCACGGCCGTCTCAGACGCATCGGTACGAGGCCAAATATAACGGCCCGGTCGATCTCTGGCGCATCACGAACCTGTCGAACGGCTCCGTGCTCAAGGCGGGCTTCGCGACCGAGGAAGACGCCCGCAAATTCCTCGCCGAGCATCTGAAGAAGTTCTGATGGCGCGCTGCGTCCCCTGCGAAGGCACCGGGCGCATCCCGCAGGCACTCGATCCGCCGCCGTGGGATGGGGCTTATCGGCTCGTGAAGTGCGAGGCGTGCGACGGCGTTGGTGCGGTGGCTGACGCGGCCACGACTCCGATGAATCAATGGGCGCAGAACCAGCTTACTGTGGCTCCGTATTGTGAGCGGGCAATCGCGGCTTCCCCCAAGCGTGTGCCGCAAGAGTCCCATGATGCCGATGGGCGTCTCATTATCGATTGGCGGCCCTGATGAGTGCAGTTGAAAACGGCGACCATCGCCGCGTTTCCGACAGTGTGGTGCACAAGCTCGCATCCCTGCTGATGGAAGCCAAGCGCGGCAACGTCGATGCGGTGTGCGTCATCACCGTGGGCGCTGACGGCAAGCCGCGAGCGCACTTTGCCGGGGAGGGCGACCTCATCCCCTCGGTCAATCTCGGGCTCGATATCTTCAAGGCGACCATCATGGCCCAGGTCGTGGGGGCGCCGGGGGCCGTGGAATTGCGGTCGGGGATCGTACTGCCGGGCGGATGAGTAGAAGTCTTCGACGCGCCACGGATGCCTACTGGGCGGCATGTACGGCCGATCAGGAGTGGCTTGCGTGCTGTGCCATCAAGCTATTTGGCGGGCGCGATGGCTATCGCGATGAAACGCTACGAACACGTATAGCGCGCTTGCTACGCAAGTTCGCCTGTTGGGTGGAGGGCTGACATGGCCGGCAAGGTATCGAAGGCGGATGTCGATTATGGTCCCGGCCAGCCGCATTGCGGCATGTGCGACCACTTCATCGACAATGACGAAGGTGAGGGCGATGACGAGGCCGGCACCTGCGAGATCGTGATGGGCAAGATTCGCGAGGATGCGTGGTGCAAACTCTATAAGTCGCGCCGCCAGCCGACCCTTGCTGAAGGGCCATACGAATGACCGACAAACTTACGCTGTACCGCGGCGCGCTCTCCTATCTCCAGGAGCGCACCATCGCGTCGCTCTCGGAAGCGCGCGAACCGGTGCGCGTCCTGAACGATATCTACGACCAGGAAGTCGCCTATTGCCTGGAGCGCGAGTTCTGGAATTTCACCTACCGTGCAATTCAACTGGACGCGGACAGCAACTTCACGCCGTCGTTCGGCTACAACTTCGCGTTCCTCATCCCGACCGATTGGATTCGCACGCGGCGCATATCGGCGACACCGGAGATGCTGGAGCCGATCACCCGCATTTCCGAGGAGGCGGGATATTGGTTCTGTGATCTCACCCCGCTTTATATCCAGTACAACTCGAATGATCCCCAATACGGGATGAATCTCGGCAAGTGGCCGCCGACGTTCGCCGACTATGTCGAGGTCAGGCTGGCCCGGCGCGCGGCGGGGCGCATCACCAGCAAGGCCGAACTGCTGACCGGCCCCGATAGCCTCATCAAGCAGGAATACAACGCAAGGCGCGTTGCCGCCGCGAACTGCGCCATGAACGAGGCGGTGGCGTTTGCCCCGATGTGCTCGTGGGCGAAGTCGCGCCGCTACCCCGGCCCGAACGCCGACAACCCGACCGGCCCGACGCTCATCCCGTAAATGGCCCGCGTCAACGCACCACTTCTCGCGTTCAATCGGGGCGAGGTCTCAAAGACCGCGCTTGCGAGGCTCGACCTCGCCAAGTTGCAACTCGCCGCCGAGAGCCAGGTCAACTGGCTGCCCACGGTGATGGGCGGCATGATGCTGCGGCCCGGCCTCAACAACGTGGGCGAGGTTGCCGGCGATAGTGCGTGTCAACTGATCGATTTCGTTTACGCCAAGGATGACACCGCGCTGCTCGAATTGACCGCAGGCTCGATGCGGGTGTGGATCAACGATGTGCTACTGTCGCGCGTCGCGGTGTCGACGGCGGTGCTCGATCCCAACATGTCCGGCTCTGGCGGCCACTGGGACACGAGCGACACCACGGCCGGATGCACGGCGACCGTGACCGGCGGTGTTGCGACACTTACCGCGTCCGCGCGTGGCGGCATCGCCCGTATCAAACAGACGCTATCGATTGCGGGCGGCGACCAGAACAAGGAGCACGGGCTGCGGGTGGTGGTGACCAACGGCCCCGTCACCATCCGTGTGGGGTCGTCCGACGGCCTGCAGGACTATATGACCTCGGCGGAGATCGACACCGGGACTCATTCCCTGGTGTTCACCCCGTCCGGGGCGAATGCTTATCTGCAGATCGAGTCGACCGACACCTGGAACAAATATCTGACCTCGGTTTCGATCGAGGCGGCGGGCGTCGTGAGCGTGCCGACCCCGTGGAATGCCCCGGTTCTGTCGACGCTGCGCTGGCACCAGTCGAACGACATCGTTTATGTCGCGCAATATGGCGGCCAGCAGTACAAGATCGAGCGCCGCGGCACCCGGCCCGGCGCGCGGGGCTGGTCGGTCGTCATCTACAAGTCGAACACCGGCCCCTTCCTCAATCTGCCGACGGTGGCAAACCTGATACTCACGCCCTCGGTCTACGAGGGCAACGGCACACTCACGGCCTCGCGGCCGTTCTTCCAGTCCGGCCATGCCGGCGCGCTGTTCCGCTTGTTCACGGCGGGCCAGGCGAACAAGACGGTGCTCGGTGCGCTCGGCGCTTTTACCGACCCGGTGAGGATTTCCGGTGTCGGCAGTGTTCGCAAGCTGTTTTGGACCGTGGCAGGGACGTATTCCGGAACGCTCACCCTGCAGCAATCCTTCGTGGGTCCGACCTCGGGCTTTGCCCCAATCCAGACTACGACAGGCACCGGATCCACGGCCTATGACGACACGGGTGGTCCGCTCAACAATAACGTGGTTTGCTGGCTGCGGGTCGGCTTCGTCAACTCCGGCGATTATGTGAGTGGATCGGCGACGGTGAGTTTCACCGACGGAACCGGTTCCGTCGTCGGATCGACAACGGCGGGGGCGTGCGCTGCCGGGGGTCAATACGGCATCTGTCGGGTCACGGGTTATACATCGCCCACATCCGTCACCATCGAGGTGCTGTCCTACGGCGCCCTCAACGGGGGCGGGGCATTTTCCACGCTTGCCGGGACCACAAACTGGCAGGAAAGCGCGTGGTCTGGGGTGCAGGGCTGGCCCTCCGCCGTGGCTTTCATCGAGGGCCGGCTCGGTTGGTTCTCGGCGCAGAACTTTCCGATCGCCCTCTCACAGTCGAACAATTATACCGGGTTTGCCTCGGATGATATGTACGGGGCTTCGCTCGGCGATTCCGCGGTGATCCTTGCCAGCTTCGGGGACGGCCCGGCCGATCGCGTCAACTGGGCCGTCGCGCTGCAGCGCCTTCTTCTCGGCCGTGAGCAGTCCGTCGCTTCGGTGCGCTCGTCGTCGTTCGATACCCCGTTGACCCCGACCGACTTCGCCGTCAAGGATTGCTCGGCGCAGGGCGCCTCCAGGCTGCGCGCCATCAAGGTCGGCAAGCGTGCGATCTTCATCGAGACGGCCGGCGCCAAGGTCTACGAACTCGCCTTTGCGCCACAAGAGGCAGACTATGGCGATGCCGATCTGACCCGGCTCAACCTCGACATCGGCGCGACCGGCTTTACCGATATCGCCTACGCCAAGCAACCCGACGGCATGGTCTATCTCGCCCGCGGCGACGGATTGTGCGCGGCGCTGCTCTACGATCCGAACGACGAGGTGGTGGGGTGGTGGCGGTTGATGACGCTCGGCGTCATCGAGAACGTGCGGACCCTGCCGAACTGGCAGAGCGGGAACGACACCTTCGTCTATTTTGTGGTCAACCGGACCATCAACGGGACGGCGCGGCGCTTCATCGAAAAACTGGCGCAACGCGGCAACTGCATAGGCGGACTGCTCAATCAGCAACTCGACGCGGCCTATGTCTATTCCGGGTCACCCGTGTCCTCGATCACGATTTCCTGGTTGCCGAGCACGACTGTTTCGGTATGGGCGGACGGTGCGTTCATCGGAACGGGAACGACGAACGGCTCGGGTGTGCTTTCTGCCCTTCCCGACGGGCTGTCGCATTCGAAGATCGTTGCCGGCCTTGCCGGGGCGACCTTCTCCTATTCCGGTGCAGCGACGGGCACCATCACCGGGCTCTCGGCGTATAACGGAATTCCTGGGGAATTCTTTGCGGACCAGCAGCCGTCGGGGCGGATGATCCATATCGGACCCCTGACGCCATCAGGCGGCTCGGTGACGCTTCCGAATGGCATCACTAGCGCCAATGTGGTGGCGTTCTTCGGATACCAGGCGCCGTACATGTCGGCGAAGCTCGCCTATGGGGCTCAGTTGGGCTCGGCGCTGGCGCAGAAAAAGAAAATCCAGCACGTCGGCCTTGCGATGTTCGACACCCACGCCACGGGATTGCAGACAGGTCAGCGGTTCGATCACCTCGACGCCCTGCCGCAATACGAAGACAACGCTGCAGTGTCGGCCTCCGGCATCTGGTCGGAATACGACCAGCCGATGATCGAGGTCGCAGGGGAGTGGGACACCGATGCGCGGCTGTGCCTGTTGGCGCAGGCGCCGTTTCCTTGCAAGGTGGGCGGGGTGGTCGTTGCTATGGAGACACGGGAGAAGTAGGCGTGCGCGTCACGTTCCGGCCGACTATCCCCGCTGACATCCCCTTCCTCACCAATCGCCCACTCCCCTCCCGCATCCAGGCCATCACCGCAGAGATCGAGGGCCGCATCATCGGCCTGGGCGGCTTCGCCTTCCAGCCCGACGGCACGGTGATCGCGTTCGCGGAAATCTCCGACGAGGCCCGCAAGTACCCCGTCGCCATTCACCGGGCGGGCCTGATGGCGATGGACCTCATCGCCAGGTCGCGGCGGCAGTTCGTGGTGGCGGAAGCCCAGCCGGGAAACCCCGCGGCGGAGCGCTGGCTGTTACGACTGGGGTTCACGCCGACCGAGATCATGGGGCGCAAAGCCTACGTCTGGGAGCGCGCCGAGCATGTTGCACAACCGGTATAACGCAGGCTTGTGGGAGCGGGCGGTGTTTGACCCGGCCACGATGCTTGCGGTCGGCACGGGCAGTACCATCGCGGGCGGCGGGCTGTCCGCCTTGGCGACGCTTGCGGGCGGTGGAAGCGCCAAACAGGCAGGCCTCCTCCAGCAGCAGGCCGAAGAGTTCAAGGCGAAGCAGGCCGAACAGAACGCGGGCCTTGCGATAGCCTCGTCTCAGGTCAAGATGGCCGACACGCAACTGCGGACATCGCAGGCGATCTCGACCTCGACGGCGCGGGCGGCGGCATCGGGGGTCGATGCGGGGACGGGCTCTGCCGCGACGAATGTCGGGGAACTGGCGAAGCGCGGCACCTATTTGGCATCCCTTGATCTCTATAACGGCGAATCCCAGGCAACCGGTCTTCTCAACGAGGCGAAGGGCTTTCGGTATTCCGGGGAGATCGCGAGAATGGAGGGCGAGGAAAAGGAAAAAGCCTCTGAGCTCCAGGCTCTCGCCACGCTTGCTGGCTCGGCCGGTAGTGCCTTCAAGATGTACGGGAAGGTGTAAGTGGCCAAACTTCCCGGCATCATGGACCTCGGCGGTGCGTCGGTCGTCTCGGGCCGCGCGACCGGCAGCGTCGATGTCTCCGGCTACGCCCGCGGGGCGGAAGCGCTGGCTGGCGCGGGCCGGGCTTTCGGTGCCGCGGTCGCCAAGGTCGGCGGCGATCTTGAGGATGTGGCGAAGAAGCAAGAAGAGACACAATACCTCACGGCCACGGCAGGCCGCGACATCGAACTTGCAAACCTTCACACCGAGTTAGCCAAGTCGAAGGACTTCGCGAACCTCGACGATACCTACCAAGCCCGCTCCAAGGAGATCATCGACAAGTACGCTGCGACCGTGCCGGACGGAAGGCTGCGGGCGCATTACGAGGCGACATCCGGGGTGATGCAGGCGCACGGCGCCTCGTCAATCTCGACGCAGGCATTCCATGGTCTGACACAGGCCGACGCTGATCACCGCAAGGCGACGCTGTTCGATATCCAGAAGGACATCGGGGACAATCCCGACAATCCGTTCCGCGCCGCGGCAATTGACGGCTACAATCTCAAGGTCGATGCCGCGGTGCGTAACGGCTACATGACCCCGGAGCAGGGGGCGCTTGAAAAGCGCCACGCCGCCGTTGCCCTGCAGACCACGGAAGCGCAGACCGACGCGGTGCGGCAGCCGCTCAAATTCCTGCGCGAGACCGGCGGCTTGCCGCGGGGCACCGAGGCGCTGCCGGGCTACTGGAACAAGGACGTTGCGAAGCGTGCGGCCGGGGTCGATTCCGACCTCATGGCAGTGGTCAAGCGCGCCTCTGAAATCTCCGGGACGCAGTTTGTCATCGGGGACAAGGGTGGGGTGCGGGACCAGGGGACGCAGGACCAGCTTGTTGCCGCGGGCAGGTCACAGACCCGCAACTCCAATCACCTCACTGGCAGGGCGATCGACCTCATCCCGATCGTCAATGGAAAGCCAAATCCGGAAGCCTCACCCGACCAGTACCAGGAAATCTCCCGCGCCATGAAGCAGGCGTCCACGGAATTGGGCGTCAACGTCGGCTGGGGTGGGGACTGGAAGTCGTTCAAGGACGACGCGCATTTCGAACTGCCGAGGGATCACGCGGCGGGACCGAACAAGTTCGGCCTCATCGATCCAAACACGATGCTGCGGCTGCAGAACCACGCACAAACGATTTTGCGCCAGCGCTCGACCGACGAGATGCGGATTGCGGCGCAAAACCAGACGGCCGCGGCGCAAGGCTATGAGCGCTCCATCATCGATGGCGAAGCCGGCGTTGCCGCGCTTCCGCAGCGCAAGCAGATCGAGGACGATCCCACCCTCGACGAAGGTCACCGCAACACACTGTTGAAGCGGCTCGATGCGGCCTCCCGGCAAGATGACGCCTACAACGAGACCCTTGCCAAGTTCATGAGGCCGGACGGCGGGTTCTTCAACCCGTTCGACACCGACGAGCGCAAGCAGGTCGACAAGATTTACCGCAACCTCGGTGGCGACCAGAAGGCGCTCGAAACGGTCATCGACCGCACCGGGATTGTCCCAGCCACAGCGGCGGCGGGGATGCGTGGCGCACTAGTGTCGAACAATGCGCCGGCCGTCATAGCCACAGCCCAGACCGCCCGCAACCTGATGGCCCGCAACCCGCAAATCTTCGCGGGGACCACGGGACAGAGCGACATCGAAAGCGCGGCCATCTCCTATGGCCAGTACACCGAACACTTCGGGATGACCCCGGAGCAGGCGGCACAGAAGATCATCGAAGGCAATTCCCCCGAGTACAAGGCGAAGGTGGCCGCCCGCATCAAAAACGAGGACGTGGGCGAGATCATCAAGAAGCAACTCGACCCCGCTGATTTGCAGAAGGCCTTCAACGAAGGGTGGACCCGGTTCGGTCGTCCCAATATCGAGTTCACGGAGGGTGCCAAGGCTGCGGCATACAGCGATTACGCCGAGTTGTTCAAATCGAAGTACATGGAATCCGGCAACGTCGATACCGCCAAGGCCCAGGCGATCGAGCAGATGAAGAAAATCTGGGGCGTGTCCCATCTCAATGGGACAGGCTCCGGCACGCTGATGCGCTATCCCCCGGAGCGGGCGCCAGCCTATGCGGGAATACCCGACGTGGTGGGACGGATCGCCGACGAGGCGATTGCTGCCATCAAAGCGGAAGCCGGGCCTTCCGGACCGCAACTCGAAAAGGGTGCGCCGGAAGGTGTGGCGATCACCCGCGACAAGATCATCCTCACGCCGACTCCGCGCGGCGAAACCGCGCAAGCCTACATGGCCGGCGAGCCGGTGCCCTACATCCTGTCGTGGTTCGACAAGGACGGCCATTTGCAGATGCTCAACCCCGGCAAGGCCTTCGTGTTCGATGGCCAGAAGGCGCGGGAGAAGATCACCGAGGAACGCCGTGTGGGGCTGGAAAATGCAGTTAAGAGCACGGGTGAAATGGTTACTGCGTTGGGTGGACAGGGTGACACGCCGGTCATCGGTACGCCGTCCAAGGTTGAGCCAAGGACGGCGGCGCCCGTTCTAGCGGCCAAGCCAGACATTCCCGCCGCGCCTACGGACACTTTTGTCCTGCCCGGCAACCGCCGCCCCGGCCTTCCGACGTTGAAATAACCAATGCCCATCGTCGACCTCGAAGCGCCGTCTCCCTTCCGCATCTCCGGCCGCCCGGAGGGCTTCGCCGTCACGCCCGGCGAGGATGACCTCACCAAGGGATCGGATGCGCCGGATACCTCGCCGGGTTCCGTGGCGGCTGCGGCGTTTCGCCAAAACAACATGATTGCGTCGGCGATTACCCGCAAGGACTGGGGCGCCGAGCGCGAGGTGGAGCCCGGTTTCAATCCGTGGGACGCCATCAAGGGCACGAAGTACGAGCCGCACTGGAATTCGTTCGTGGACATCCGGTCCAGTTCTGGGGCGGACGCGCGCAAGCGGCAACTCGACATGGAGGATGAGGACCGGCGCACGCTTGCCGCGGCCAATTGGTCGCAGAACTTGGTAATGGGGCTTCTTGCCGGCACGGCTGATCCCACGGTGTTGTTGCCCGCTGGGGAGTTCGTTCGGGGGGTGAAGGGCGGCATCTCGATTGCTGGCACGGCGCTAAAGACCGGGGCCGCAGCGGGTGGTGCTGCGGCGCTGCAAGAGACCGGCCTCCACGCGACACAGCAAC
Source organism: Steroidobacteraceae bacterium (assembly GCA_035577165.1). Classification (GTDB taxonomy): domain Bacteria; phylum Pseudomonadota; class Gammaproteobacteria; order Steroidobacterales; family Steroidobacteraceae; genus Bog-1198. The sequence continues at coordinate 20,578 of DATLVV010000109.1, forward strand.
TCCGCGAGACTTCAGAATCCGCGATGAACATCGGCGCGTCGGTGTTCCTCGGCGGCTTGCTCGGGGCAGGGGGCGCGAAACTGCTCTCCCATGCGGAATGGAACACAGCGGTCGCTGGGCTCAATCGCGATCTCGGTGTGACAGCCAAGGCGCCTATTGCCGGCGGCCCGCTGCACGAGATCGTCCTCGCCCACCCCGACGTATCCGAGGCCATCGCCAACCCGAAGATCAATCGCACCCAGGACGTGCCCTATACGGCTGGGCCGGACAAGACGGGGCCGGGGCTCAACATTGATCAGCATTTCCCGCATGAGTTCACGGTCGAAGGCAAGACCTTCGACCCCGCCCAACCCTTCGCGGTGCACGAGTTCTCCGAACGCCACGCGATGGAAAAGCTGATCGCGGGAGGAATGGATCAAGAAACCGCCTACAAAGTCGCCCACTGGGAAGTTGCCGAACCGGCCGAGGGAGGCTGGTACGAAGCAAACGGCATCGACCAGGGAAAAGCCGAAGCCGCCTATCAGCCCTTCATCGACCAGATCGAGCACGAAAAGCTCGCCAAAGGCGACGGAGACGTTCCCCGAGACCTCTACCGAAAGCCGTATCCCCACGACAGCGTCGACGCTGCAGCAAGAGAAAAGGCGCCAGTTCCGAAACCGACGGCGGAAGAGGCGGCAAGAGGCCGCGAAATCCTGGCGCAGGGGGAAGCGAAAGCATCCGGGGCTCCCGCCTCCGTGGGGGCCGCCGCGCAGGAACCGGTGACGATCGAGGGCAACGCCATCGCCGGACGGGCCGCGGGCGCCGTGGCTGCGGCTACGGCGAAACTCAACCCGCTGCTTCGCCTGATGCAGAGCCCGTCCGCGACGGTGCGCGAGGTCGCCGGCAAGCTTTTCGAGAATCCGCTCTACCTCAAAAAGAACTTCGAGGGCGTGGCCTCAGAGCCGGCCGTCGAGACCTTGATGAAGGAGTGGAATGGGGGCCTCGTCAAGGCGCTGCAGTCGACCGAGGGCGCCTGGCGCGACTACCGCAAGGCCGGCGGCCAACTGAGCAAGACAGAATTCCGCGAGGCTGTGGGCCGCGCGATGCGCCGCAAGGACGAAAGCGAGATTCCCGAAGTCGCCAAGGTCGCCAAGGCGTGGCGGTCGCAGGTGTTCGATCCTCTCAAAGAGGCGGCGATCAAGGCCGGGCTGCTGCCCGAAGATGTGTCGGTCGATACCGCGGCGTCCTACTTCTCCCGCATGTGGAACCGCAACCGGCTGATCGCGCAAGAGGGGCGGTTCAAGGGGATTGTTTCGGATCACTACTCGGGAGTGATTGGGCGGGAGTACGACAAGGCGACGGCGTCAACGCGCTCCAGGCTTGCCAAGCTTGATCAGGAAATTGCCGATCTCACGCTTTCGGCGGAGGGGCGGGCAGAACAACTCTCCAAGGTCGAGGCCGAACTCGCGGCCCATGAGGAAGCCGGCGACGCCTATCAGGGCTTCACGGAAAAGGCCGATCGCCTAGGCGAACTTGCGGGCGAAATGCGCAAGGCCAAGGACGCGGGCGACACGGCCGCGCTGGAGGCGGCAAGAGCCGAAGCCAAGGCCATCAAGGAGCAGGGTGGCAAGGCACTCAAGGAGTTCATGGCGGAGCGGGCCGCGCTGCGCACACGGCGGCGCAATATCGACCTCGGCGCGGCCGGAATTAGTGAACGCGCCCAAGCCATCGCGGAAGGCCTCGCCGATCTCGAAGAGGCGAACCAGCGCAGCATGCAACGGCTTGTCAAGCGTGGGCAAGTCCTCGAACGCGACCTCGACAAGATCGACCCGGATGTCCTCGCCGAGCGCATCGGCGGCATGCGGGACTCTTTCATCTCGATGGCGCAAAAGCACGATGCCGCGGCCGACCGCGCCGACCAGGCGATTGCGAAGATCAAGGAGGATGCACAGAAGCGCGCCGAACGCGCGGACGTGCGGGAGGACAAGGAAGCTGCTCCCGTGGTTCCGGCCCGCAAGGCCGGCCTGTCGCTTCTGGCGTTCATTCGAAAGCGCGGTGGCATTGCCGCCAGTGATGCGCTTGCGGGTGACGTGAAGGGCCTCGGCCTGGGGCGGATGCTTTCCAAGCGCGGGGTTCCGTTGGATCGCCTCCGCGAAGCCGCGGTCGAGGCGGGTTACCTGACCGACGAAGGCGCGCGTGGGGGTGGCGTCAGCACCAGCACCGTCAATGATCTGCTCGACTCCATGGGGGCGGAGGCGCGCGGCAACAAGGTCTACATTCCCGGCGAAGAACCACTCCCTGAGATCAGGCCGCCCGTGGGCGGCGGGCCGCTCGGCCGCAGCGAGAAGGGATCGCAAATCCTTGATGCCGCAGAGGCGAAGATCATCGATCGCCTCGAAAAGCATGCGGCCGAACAGCGCGCGCGGGCGGAGCGTATGGAAACGATCTCCACCCGCCTCGACATTGCGGAGGACTTCGACCGCGAGGGTGCGGTTGCCGAGTTGCGGCGGAGTATCGACAGGTCGGTCGCCGAAGTCTCCAATGTAAGCCTGGGCCGTGGCGAACGTGCCCAGCGGATGCAGGAACGTCTCGCCGCCCTCGACCCCGCGAAGGTCAAGAAGCGCGTCGAGGTTGTCGAGCAGATGAAGCGGGACCTCCAGCGCGCCTATTACGACCGCTGGGAAACGAAGAACCTGGGCCAGAACGTCGACCTTTTTGCCGCCGACAAGGAGCGCCCCGACTTCTCGGACATGGCCCGCGAGATCGCCGACACCGCTTACAACACCCTGACCGGCCGCACCGAGTCCGGCGTCCGTCCAGAATTCATGTCCGTGGGCACCCGCGGCCCGATGAAGGACCGCACCTTCAACATTCCCGACGAACTGATCGAGGACTTCCTGGAGCACGACATCGATCATGTTGGACGCCGCTATGCGCGGGTGATGGGCGCCGATGTCGAGATGGCGCACAAGTTCGGCTCTGTCGACATGAAGGAGCAACTGGAATCCATCCGGGCGAACTATGACAGGCTGCGCTCCGGCGTGACCGACGAGGCGATACTCGCCAAGCTCGGCAAGCAGGAGCGCGCCGACGTGGACGACATGACGGCGCTGCGCGATCTTCTGCGCGGCACCCGCGCCGAATCCCCGGTCGAGCGCAACTTCGGCAAGATCGCCCGCGTCGCGGCCCATATCAACTACATCCGCCAGATGGGCGAGGTGGTGCTCGCGTCTCTCACCGACGCCATCCGCCCCGCCATGGTGCACGGCCTCACGCCGTACATGGCAACGGTCGGTCAACTCGCGAAGAACCTCGACGCCATCAAGCTGTCGGTCGGGGAGGCCCAACTTGCCGGAAACGTCGCCGAGCGCATTCTCGCTCATCGCATGGCGACCCTGACGGATATTGCCGACCCCTATGCCTCCCGTGGTCCGGTCGAGGCCTTCATGGAAAACATGTCGAATGTCGCTTCCAAGTGGAACGGCATCCGGCTGTGGACCGATATGATGAAGTCCTTTACCGCGGTGATGACGCAGAACCGCATCCTCGGCAACGTCGATCGCTTCGCGAAGATCAAGGGCAGCGAGCGGGCCTATATGGCGATGCTTGGCATCGACGAAAGCATGGCGGAGCGCATCGCGGCGCAGGTCGCAAAACACGGCGAAACCATCGACGGCGTGCGTGTTGCCGGCACCGAGAACTGGACCGACGACGTGGCCCGGCGCACCTACCGTGCGGCCGTGAACAAGGACATGGACTCCATCATCGTGCAGTCCGGCAAGGCCGACGTGCCGCTGTTCTCGCACACCCCGATGGGGAAGATGCTGCTGCAGTTCCAGTCGTTCAATCTCGCCTCGCACCAGCGGGTAATGATGCGTGGCCTGCAGGAAAGTCCCACACGTTTCATCGGCGGCACCATCGCCATGAACTCGATGGGCATGCTGATGACCTACCTCAAGGCTCTGAGCGGGAACCGCACCGAAAAGCAGGAAGCCTTCACGTCGAATCCGGGCTGGTGGATCGGGGAGGGGCTTGACCGCTCCGGCATCATCCCTGTCCCGATGGAACTTGCGAACCGTTTCGAGAAGATGACCGGCGTAAACCCCATCAAGGGTGCCCTGAAGGTCTTCGATAAGGGCTCGGCCGAAAGCCAGAAGAACCAGAACCGCAGCGGCTTCGGCTCGATGCTCGGCCCCACTGTCGGGCTTGGTGAGGACATCTTCAACGTCGCCAAGATTCCGCGCACCCTCTACGATGGCAAGGACGTGAGCCAGGCCCAGAAGAACGCCGCGGTGCGGTTGGTGCCGTTCAACTCCTATTTTGGCTGGCGGCAGATGTTGAACTACGTGGTGAATCCGCCGCACTAGCGGCATTCGTACTTGTACGGCCCGGACCCGCACTCGTGCATCGCGGGGCCGCCGAGACCAAGCAATCCGAACACGATCGGGACCAAGAGGCTCGCGAGCAACAGCATCGCGCCGATGATGGTTTCGCGGCTCATCGTGCATCCCTCCGGTTGAGGGCTGCGACCTTACACCAATTCCCCACGGAGCGACCATGGCCGTCATCGATCGCCGCGGGGCTACGGTTGACGCCTCCGCCACTCCGCTGGAGAGTGGGCCGACCACGACGCTCGCCATCAAGGCGCCGTGCCTCGTCGCTACCACGGCAAACATCACGCTGTCGGGAACGCAGACTATCGACGGCGTGTCGGTCGGCTCGGGCAGCGAGCGCGTGCTGGTCAAGGACCAGACCGACCAGACGACCAACGGCATCTATGTCGCGTCGACCGGCAACTGGACGCGCGCGGTCGACGCCGCCTCCAACACGTCATGGACCGAGGGCACGCTCGTCTATGTGCAGTCCGGGACCGCGGGCGGCGGCAATGTTTTTGCGCAGACCACGTTTGCGTCTCCGCTCATCATCGGGACCAACAATCTCACCTTCGCCTTTGCGGCGCAGTTCATCAGCGCTCTGGCGGCAGGCAAGACATTGGGGCGCAACTTCGGGGCCGGAACCGGCGCCGTCCAGATCATCCCGCTGCGGCAGAAACTCGATGCCGCCCTCACGCTCTATGCGGATTTCGTCAACGGGAACGATGCGAACGACGGGCTGACTGCGGGTGCGGCTCCGGCTGGCACCACGCACGGCGCCTTCAAGACCGTGCAGGCCGCCTATAACGCGCTGACAACGCGCTACGATACCGGCGGCCAGAACGTCACGATCTCGTTCAACAATAACGACACGCAGGGCCTCGTCATCACATTCCCTTGGGCGGGGGGTGGACAACTCGCCATCCAGGGTCCGGGCGGTTCTCCTCCAAGCATCGGCCTGGTGCCGAGTTCGGGGAGCGGCATCACGGTGCTGGCACCGCTGCCGGCGACGCTGTTTCTGCTCAACTTCAAGGTCTCCGGGTTGCTCTATGGCGTCTCGCTTCAGGCGCCCGGCAAGATCAGCGTCAAGAACCTCAATTTCGCGGCGACCGGAACCGCACATATCAGCGCTCTCGTGCCTGGGGCGAGCATCGTCGCCAATGGCTCCTACACGATTTCAGGTGGTGCCGCGATCCATTGGTATGCCGCGCTCGGCGGCAACATCACCATGCAGATTCCCCTTACTTTGAGTGGGACGCCAGCCTTCTCCGCGGCGTTCGCCGCATCCGATACAATCTCGCTAGTTTATGCCGGCGGCGCTTCGTATTCCGGCTCCGCGACAGGTTCGCGATACTTCGTGAACAATAACGCCGTCGTGAACACCGGCACATCCGGAAACCCGAACGCGCTACCGGGCAACTCGGCGGGCACAGCCTCGAATGGGGGTATCTATCAATGAGGCGGCTGGCCGGCGTTCTCCTTTGCCTGTGGGGTCTCACGGGGGCTGCGCTGGCGCAGACCATCCCGACCTATTGGTATTGGCAGGTCGCCGATTCGAGCCCGTCGACCTCGGTGTGGGAGGCGACCAGCGGGACACTCGTCTCCAACACGTCGAGCAACTTCACGACATGGCTTACGGCGGTCGCGGCGCAGCCGGGGGTCTCCGGTCAGGGCCTTGCATACACGATCTGCAACGTCACCAACAATGGCT
>DATLVV010000110.1:0-3342 GCA_035577165.1 Steroidobacteraceae bacterium
ACCTCCCGGCCGATGATGACGATGGCCATGAGGGCGACGAACCAGCGCGGATCCTTGCTCACGATCAGCACCAAGGCAGCGGCGACGATGAGCTTGTCGGCAACGGGATCCAGGAACGCACCGAGGCGCGACGTCAGACCCAACTTGCGCGCATAGTAGCCGTCCATGGTATCCGTGATGCCCGCCAATGCGAACGCGGCGCAGGCAGCGGGACCGGCCCAAGGATCCGGCAAGTAGAAGAACAACGCCACGATCGCCGGAATCATGGAAATGCGCAGCCACGTCAACGCATTGGGCAGGTTCCAATGCGATTGTCGCTTAGCGCCCCGGGTGGAGGTGCTCATAGATTACCTCGGCGAGGTCGCGACCCAGACCGCGGATTTGCACGAAATCGTCAATTCCCGCACGCAATATCCCTTGCAAGCCTCCGAACTGCTTCAGTAGCTCGCGCCGTTTGACGGGCCCCAGGCCCGGTATGGTTTCAAGTATCGACTGGCTATGGCGCTTGGCCCGTTTGCGCCGGTGTCCGGTTATCGCGAAACGGTGCGCTTCATCGCGCACTCGCTGAATCAGGTGTAAGCCCTTTGAATCCGGGGGCAGTATAGTGGGCGTGTCCTGACCCAACAAGAACAGTTGTTCCTGGCCCGGGCGCCGGTCGGCACCTTTGGCGACGCCGATCAGAGTGATTCCCGGCACTCCCAATTCTTCGAGCACCTCGGCGGCCTCTGCGAGTTGTCCCCTGCCGCCGTCGATGAGCAGCACGTCGGGCGGCGCAATCTCGCCGTCGCGCACGCGCTTGTAGCGTCGGGTCAATGCCTGATGCATGGCGGCATAATCATCCCCGGGCTGGATTCCGCTGATATTGAAGCGGCGATACTCGCTCTTCAGCGGTCCCTCCTCGCCGAATACCACGCAGGACGCCACGGTGTCCGTGCCTCCCGTGTGACTGATGTCGAAACATTCGATGCGGTTCGGCGTCTCCGGGAGGTCAAGGGCCTCGCGTAAATCCTCGAGGCTGGATTCGATGCCGGCCCGCGCCACGCTGCGCATGGTGAGCGCCTGTTCGGCGTTGTTGTGCATCATCTCGAGCCAGCGTGCGCGAATGCCGCGCACCTGCGAGGCAATTCGCACCTTGTGGCCTGAACGCTGCGCAAGAGTGGCCTCGAGCACCGACATTTCGTCGAATTCGCGCTCCACGATGATTTCCGGCGGCGATTCCCTCTCCAGGTAGTATTGCGCGACGAAGGCTGCCAGTACTTCCGGCAGCTCGGCAAACGGGGCTTTCGGAAAGAAAGTGGTGCTGCCGAGACTGCGGCCGGCGCGAATGAACATCAAAGCGACGCAGAATTCGCCGTTGCCGGCCGCGATTCCAATCACGTCGGCGTCATGATCGGCGTCGGCCGTCACGATCTGCTGCGCCTGGACGGCCTTGAGCTTCGCGATCTGGTCGCGCAGCCGCGCGGCTTCCTCGAACTGCAGGAGTTGCGCGGCTGCATCCATGCGCCGGCCCAGATCCTGGCTCACCTCATCATTGCGCCCTTCCAGCACCTTGATCGCGGCACCCACGTCGCGCGCGTAGTCTTCCCTGGAAATCAGCCCCACGCACGGCGCGGTGCAGCGTTGTATCTGATACTGCAGACAGGGCCGCGAGCGGTTCGCGAAATACGTGTCCTCGCAATTTCGCAGACGAAACAGCTTCTGCAACTGCTGCAGTGTTTCGCGCACTGCGCCGGCCGAGGGGTAGGGACCGAAGAATCGGCCCGGTTCCTTGCGCGATCCGCGATAGAAAGTCAGGCGCGGAAATTCGTGCCCGGTCTCGAAATATAAATACGGAAAGCTCTTGTCGTCGCGCAGAACCACGTTGAAGCGCGGCCGATGCTTCTTGATCAGATTGAATTCCAGCAGCAATGCCTCCGTGTCGGAATTCGTGATCGTGACTTCCATGGCCGCCGTCTTGGCAACCAGCGCCTGGACCTTCGGATGCACATTGCTGGGTTGAAAATACGATGCGACGCGGCTCTTGAGATTGCGCGCCTTGCCGACGTAGAGAATCTCGCCCTGCGCGTCCAACATCCGGTAAACGCCGGGGCGGCCCGGCAGACTCTCCACGTAGCTCTTCGCGTTGAACGTATCTGCGCTCATTCCTGCCGTGCGGCACGCGCAAGCTCTCGCGCTCTGCCGATGACCCCTTCGAACATTGCGGTGGTGAGCCGGCGGGTCTGGGTGTTGTAGCGGCTGCAATGATAGGAATCCAGCAGCACCCGATCCTTGTCCAATGAATGTTCCGCAGCGTGCGCAAAGCGATGGCCGCTGTTCGGCAAGCCGCAGGCGCGCAGGACCGCCGCATGCGCGACGGCTCCCAGCGCCAGAATCACCCGCGCACGCGGCATCTGAGCGAGCTCCGCGCGCAAAAATTCGTTGCAGGTATTGATTTCCACCGGCAGCGGCTTATTGGCGGGCGGCAGGCATTTCACCGAATTGGTGATGCGCGCGTCGAGAAGCTGCAGTTCGTCGTCGGCGGCTGTCGAGACGGGACCGCTGGCGAGGCCGAACTTATGCAGCGTTTGATACAGCAAGATCCCGGCATGATCGCCGGTAAACGGCCGCCCGGTGCGGTTGGCGCCATGCTTGCCGGGCGCCAATCCGACGATCAGCAGCCGCGCATCCAAGGGCCCAAAAGCGGGCACCGGCCGGCAGAAGTAATTGGGCTGCTCGAGGCGCACGGCGTCGAGAAACGTGGCGAGACGGCCACAGCGCCTGCACACCGGGTCAAACGTGCTGTTCATACGGGCAGGGTCGCAGTCCCTTAAGCGGAATAAAAAACGGGCTACGCGGAAACTCCGCGTAGCCCGCCGTCGATCGCGCGCGGCTTTGGACTAACCCGAGCGCAACCCAACCGTCGCCCAATTTCAAGGGCATGGAACCCGTCTGACTCACTGCGACCCGAAAGATTCCGCGCAATTCGTCATTGATTAATTTGCTTGCCAACGCGAGCTTGGGGGCCTCGCGACGCTCAATCTCAAGGGGCGGGAAAGGTTTGCAAGGCAGAATAGCATCTGCACGCATCGAGGCAAGCCGGCTTTACAAAAAACGTCGGCGCTAATCTAGAGTTGTTTTCTATTTACGCTATAAGTATTTGAAAATTAACGAGACACACTATCAAGGCGGTGTCCCCGCCGAACTATGTCGGAACCCCTAACCCGGGCCCGGAGCCGGCTTATTCTTGCGCCGGCTGGTCCCCGCGCGACGCGCGATCAGCATCGCCAATTCCAGCGCTTGTTCGGCGTTCAAACGCGGGTCCACTTGCGATCGATAGGCGCGCACCAGATCGGTCTCAGCCAA
>DATLVV010000111.1:0-2897 GCA_035577165.1 Steroidobacteraceae bacterium
ACAGCAGTTCGACCTGTTCGCGCCAATCCAAATCCTCCACGCCGAGATGCAGGTTGAGCGCCGCCAGAAATTGCGTGAACAGGGTCGTATCGCTGATGGATTCGTCGAATCGCTTGCCGACCGCGGCCTCGAGATCGATGCCGAGGATGGCGCTTGCCGCCTGATTGGCCGTGCGCACGGTCAAATCCGCCTCGAGCGACACCACGCCGGTGGACAGTCGCGCGAGAATCACGGCCAACCCGGCGCGCTCGGCTTCAACGGCCTGCTGGCTGCGCAGCGTTTCCTCGCGGGCACGCCCCAACCGCTTGGTCATGTCGTTGAACGAAGTGACCAGAAAACCCAGCTCGTCGCGCGACGGCAGCGGCAGCTTGGTGTCGTAATTGCCCTTCGCCACGGCGCGGGTTCCCGCGATCAAGTCCTGCACGGGCTGGACCAAGCGCTGGGCGGCGAAAAAGGCGCCGTACACTGCGGCAATCAGCGACATCAGCACCACGAAGGTCAGGATCAGGACGAAGGTTGTCTTGAGCGGTCTGCGCAATTGCACGAGATTCGCATACTGCGTGTAGGACCGCTGCACCGTATCGGCCAGTTGACTCAACTGCAGCGGCACGGGATACAAGGCGATCAGCACCCGCGCACTGCCGCTGCGGTTGGCATCGAGCGGCGCCGCCGCGCGAATCACGTAGCCGCCCACCGAGTCGGTGTCCAGACTCACATAGGGCTCGCCGCGTTTCAGCCGCAGCATCATATCGTCGGTGGCGGGCACCGGCAGCATGTCCATCGGTCGATCGGAGCTGGTGGCGAGAATCTGCGCTTGCGCGCCCACGATGGTGAATTCGAGTGCGGCGCTTTCGCGCCGCTCCCGGTCGAGCGTGGCGATGAGCTCGAAATCGGAACTGTGCGACAGGGTATGCGCCACGGTCTGCGTGTGCTGCAGGAATTCGCGGACCCGCACCTCGAGCGCGGCATGCGAGAGCGCGCGCGTGTCCTTGAGGCCCTCGCTCACTTCCAGCTCGAACCAGCTGTCGATGCCGCGATTGATGAATTGCAGCGAAAAATAATAGACCACCAGAATCGGCGCGACCGCGAGAGCGCTGAAGATCGCCACTGTGCGTAGTTTGAGACGCGAACCCGGCACATGCCTGCGGTAGTCCTGCACCAGGCGCGCGAGCTTGACGGCCAGCAAGATGCCCAGGGTGACCAGTCCGGATATGTTGACCAGCAGGATCCACGGCAGCCAGCGGTTGAACTCTGCGGAATTCTGCGCGGCCGAGGCGAGCAGGTACAACGCGACCAGCCACAGTGCGACTCCGATCAAACCCAGCACGGTGGAACCGTACTTGCGAATCACGGCTGCAATGTCCATGTGTACCAATCGCTTTCGCGATGCCAGTCGTTCACCCAGAACATCACCACGCGCAGGCTGAACGGCACCGAGCCGTAGTCAACTTTGGCGCGGACATTCGCCTCGTAGCGCCGGTCGGCGGTGATCAACGCCCGGTCGAGAACCGGCAGGCCGCGCACCTCCGAAAGTTGTTCAATGGCGGCATCGACCGTACTCAGCGATTCTTGTTGGCCGCTATTGTCATTGCGCAAGACGTAGCGCGCGCTCACCGCGTTGTACTGCAGATGATAGCGCTGGGTCAGGTCGGCGACCTTCGAATTCGGCAGCAGCTGGCGCACGCGCTCGATGTTGAGATCGAGCTCGACCGTCAAGGGCACGCCCTCGGCCAGCCCGCGCCGCACCGCATCGCTGACGGGGAGATCCATGTGCGCATTCAAGTGATAGACGCCGTCCTTGAGCTGCAGGTCGGCGGAGCGGACCTCGAAGCGCCCCTCGAGTCCATCGGCATGCAGCGGGCGTATCCACAGTATCGCCGCCATTGCGGCCATCGAGGCGGCGAGGCACCGCGCGTACGGGGCACGCGGTCGGGGCCGGACGGCAGCAGGGGGATTTGATCGCGAGGCGTTCATTGTTTGGTCAAGGCAGCATAATAGAAGCCGTCGGCACCCGCCTCCCCCGGCAGAATTTGGCGGCCGAAATCATCCGCTTCGCCGATGTCCGGCCAGCCCGGCCAGCTGTCGGCGGGGACGGTGGCGGCGTCCGGAGTGCTGCGCAAGAATGCGGCGAGAAGATCGCGATTTTCACTGCGAGTGACGGTGCAGGTGGCGTAGACCAGGCGCCCACCGCGGGCCAACAGCCGCCATGCGGCGGCCAACAGGCGCCCCTGCAGCTCCGGCAATTTGTCGATATCCGACGGGGACTTACGTAGGCGGATGTCGGGATGGCGGCGAATCACCCCGAGCGCCGAACACGGCGCATCGAGCAAGATGCGGTCGTACGGAACGCCGTCCCACCACGCGGCCGGCTCGCCCGCATCGCCGTGGACGAGATCGGCTCGCAGGTCTCCCCGCCGCATATTCTCACCGACCCTGGCGAGCCGCTGCGGATCGATGTCGACCGCGGTCAGCCGCGCGAGGTGCGGCTCTCGTTCCGCAACGAGCGCGGTCTTGCCGCCCGGCGCGGCGCAGGCGTCGAGAACGCTCTGACCGGCGGCCAGCGCGAGAGGGAATTCAACGCATTGCGCTCCCAGATCCTGCACGGACACGAGGCCCTGCGCGAATCCCGGCAGGTCATGCACGTCGCAGGGCGTGTCCAACGCCAATGCCTGCGGTACGTGCGCGGCGCAGCGTGCGCCGATCCCGGCCTTCTGCAGAGTCTCGAGGTAGTCCGCCGCGGTCGCATGCCGCGGGTTGACGCGCAACCACATCGGCGCCTGCGAATCGCCCGCGGCCAGCAGCTGTGTCCAGCGAACCGGCCAGTCGGCGCGCAGGCGATCGGCGAGCCATACGGGCGATGCGTGACGGGTGGCCGGATTGCGCGCAATTTCGGCGTC
>DATLVV010000112.1:0-9641 GCA_035577165.1 Steroidobacteraceae bacterium
CTTCACCGGCGGCGTCTCCATCGGCAAATACATCGCCGCCAAGGCGGTCTACAAGCGGCAGGTTCTGGAGCTCGGCGGCAACGACCCGATCATCGTGCTCGAAGATGCGGACATCGAGGAAGCAGCCACGCTGGCGGCGAGCGGTTCCTACAAGAACTCCGGCCAGCGATGCACCGCCGTCAAGCGCATGCTGGTTCAGGAAAGCATCGCCGATCGCTTCGTCGAACTGCTGGTCGAAAAAACGCGCGCCATCAAGTATGGCGACCCCTTCGACCCCGCCATGGACATGGGCACGGTGATCGACGAGCCGGCCGCGCAGCGATTCGAGGCGGTCGTGAACGAGGCGGTGGCGGCGGGCGCCCGACTGTTGGTCGGCAATGTGCGCCGCGGAGCGCTTTACTCGCCGACCGTGCTGGACCGGGTTGCGCCGAGCATGACGGTGGTGCGAGAGGAGACCTTCGGGCCGGTCTCGCCGGTGATCCGTTTCAAGACCGTGGACGAGGCCATCAGCATCGCCAACGGAACCGCGTACGGCCTGTCGTCTTCGATCTGCACCAACCGCATCGACCTGATCACACGCTTTGTCCGCGAGCTGCAGGTCGGCAGCGTGAACGTGCGCGAGGTTCCGGGCTACCGCCTGGAAATGACCCCTTTCGGCGGCATCAAAGACTCGGGGTTGGGCTACAAGGAGGGCGTGCTCGAGGCGATGAAGAGCTTCTGCAACACCAAGACTTATTCGCTGCCTTGGTAAGCATGAGGGCAGGCTCCTAGGCACATGGGCAGTACCGTCATTCTGGACCTGATGGGCGGTGTCGCGCTGCTTCTTTGGGGCCTGCACATGGTCCACAGCGGGGTGGTGCGCGCATTCGGCGCCGACCTGCGGCGGCTTCTCGGAATCGCCCTGCAGAGCAGGCTGCGCGCATTTCTGGCCGGGGCTTTCGTCACGGGGCTTCTGCAGAGCAGTACCGCTACCGGATTGATGGCAGCTTCATTCGTGACTGCCGGCACTTTGGATCTCGTTCCGGCGCTCGCCGTCATGCTCGGCGCCAATGTGGGCACGACCTTGGTGGTGCAAGTCCTGTCGTTCAACATCACCATCGTGACCCCCATCCTGCTGCTCGCCGGGGTGATCGCCTTCAAGCGCGGCGGCCGAACCCGGACGCGCGATCTGGGCCGTGTCTTGATCGGCATCGGCCTGATGCTGCTGGCGCTGCACATCTTCCTCGGTGCGCTGGTGACGAGCGACAGCGTGCCCGTCTCGCGGGCGCTGCTCGGCGAAATCACCAATCAACCTTTCCTATGCCTGCTCCTCGCCGCGGCCGTTACCTGGGCCGCGCACTCCAGCGTTGCCATCGTGCTGGTCGTGATGTCGCTCGGCGCCGCCCATTTGATCTCTCCGACCGCCGTGGTGGCCATGGTGCTCGGCGCGAATGTCGGCAGCGCGCTCAACCCCCTGATCGAGACCAGCCAAGCGGGGAATCTCGCCAGCCGGCGCCTGCCGATCGGCAATCTCGCGACCCGGCTGGTGGGTTGCGCGCTGGTGCTGCCGTTTCTGCGCCCGATCGCGGACACGCTGCAACAACATGAGCCGAATCCGGCGCGGCTGGCGGCGGACTTTCACACCGCCTTCAACATTCTGCTCGCGCTGCTGTTCATCGGTCCCTTGGATTTCATGGCCACGCAACTCAAGCGCTGGCTGCCGGACCAGCCCAGGGCCGCAGATCCGGGCACGCCGATTTATCTGGAGTCGGCGGCGGTCGGTGCACCCGCGGTGGCGCTGGTGTGCGCGGCCCGCGAAGTGCTGCGGATGGGCGATCTGATCGAAATGATGCTGCGCCAGTCGATGACGGCGCTGCTGACGAACGACCGCAAGCTGGTCGCCGAGATCAGCCGGATGGACGACGCCGTCGACAGCCTCAACGAGGCGGTGAAGATGTACGTGACGCGCATGACGCGCGATAGCATGGATGACCGCGACGGTTATCGCGCGATGGAGATCGTCTCGTTCTCCATCAATCTCGAACATGTCGGCGACATCATCGACAAGAATCTGATGGACCTGGCCTCCAAGAAGATCCGGCGCGGCATCACGTTTTCCAAGGAGGGCCAGGACGATCTGGTCGAGTTCCATCAGCAGGTTCTCGATAGTTTGACGCTCGCGGTCGGCATATTCATGTCCGGCGACATCAAGGTTGCCCGGCAACTGGTCGCCGCGAAGACGCAGCTTCGCGAGAAGGAATTTGCGGCGGCCGAGCGCTACCTCACGCGCCTGCGGGAAGGAACGCCGGAAACGATCGAGTCATACTCACTGGATTTGGATATCTTGCGCGACCTGAAGCGGGTGCACTCGCATCTGTGTTCCGCAGCCTACCCGGTGCTCGAGCGCGCCGGGGCGCTGCAGCCCAGCCGTCTCAAGGATTCGGCATTTGGCCGGCACAAAACGAGGATTCAATGACCGACCCGATACTACTTACTCCCGGCCCGCTGACCACCTCGGGCGACACGCGTTCGGCGATGCTCCGCGACTGGGGATCATGGGACAGCGCCTTCAACGAATTGACGGCATCGGTATGCCGCGATCTCATCTCCATCGTCAACGCGCAAGACGACCACGTCTGCGTGCCGCTGCAGGGCAGCGGGACGTTCAGCGTCGAGGCGGCCCTCGGCACGCTGGTGCCGCGGACCGGCAAGGTACTGGTACCGGACAACGGCAGCTACTGCAAGCGCATCGTGCGGATCCTGAGCTATCTGGGGCGCGAGGCCGTGGTGCTCGCGCATGGCGAGCAGGAACCGGCGGATCCAATGCGCATCGACGCCGCGCTGTCCGCGGATCCATCGATCACGCATGTCGCTCAGGTGCACTGCGAGACGGGTACCGGCATCCTCAATCCGCTGCCGCAGATCGCGGCCGTCGTCGCCAAACACGGCCGCGGACTGATCATTGATGCGATGAGTTCCTACGGCGCCATCCCCATCGATGCGCGCACCGTCCGCTTCGACGCTTTGATTGCCGCATCCGGAAAATGTCTCGAGGGGGTGCCGGGCATGGGCTTCATCATCGCCCGGCGCTCGACCCTGGAGCGCGCCGCCGGCAACAGCTGCTCGCTCGCCATGGATCTGCTCGATCAGTGGCAGTACATGCAGAAGACCGGCCAGTGGCGCTTCACGCCGCCGACTCACGTGCTCGCCGCCCTGCGCGCCGCGATCGACCAATACCAACAGGAGGGCGGGCAGAGTGCACGGCTGGCGCGCTATACCGAGAATTGCGCCGCATTGGTTTCCGGCATGCGCGCGCTGGGCTTCAAAACGTTTTTGCCGGACGACCTGCAGGCGCCGATCATCGTTACCTTCCATTCTCCCGCCGATCCCCGGTATGACTTCAGTCAGTTCTACCGGCGGGTGCGCGACCGCGGATTTATCCTCTATCCCGGAAAGCTGACGGCTGTCGATACGTTCCGCGTCGGCTGCATCGGCGCCATCGGACCCAATGCGTTGCGGCGGGCGGTGGCGGCCATCGCCGATGTCCTGCAAGAGATGGGAGTTCGCCGGATCGCACTCTGAGGCGCAGGGATCGCACCCTGACGCGCTTAGGATTGCTATATTGCTCGCCTCGAACCTTCAACGAGGATGAGTAATGGCGGCAAAAATACCTGCCGGCGTAGGCCCGCAGTTCCCGCAAGTCGTGGTTCTGGTGGGCGCCACGGGCGATCTCGCCCGCCGCAAGCTATTGCCCGGCATGTTCCACCTGTCGAATGCGGGATTCTTACCGGGCTACCGGATTATTGGCGTCTCGCTGGACGATCTGAACGACGACGGGTTCCGCACGTTCGCACGCGAAGCACTCGAGGAATTCTCGAGCCGCAAGATAGCCGACGCCGATTGGGCCGAGTTCGCCCAGAATTTGCGCTACGTGCCGATGTCCGCCGGCCCCGCGACACTCAGGGCAGCGGTGCTCGAGGCGGAGAAGGCCTTCAACGGTGAGAGCCGCCGGCTCCACTATTTGAGTGTGCCGCCGAATGCGGCGTTATCCGCCGTGCGACTGCTGGGCGAAGCCGATTTGGTCGACCGCTCGCGGATCATCATGGAAAAGCCGTTCGGCACCGACCTCGCGAGCGCGGTCGCACTGAATGAAAGGCTGCACGAAGTATTTGCGGAAGACCGGATTTTTCGGATCGACCACTTTCTCGGCAAGGAGGCGGCGCAGAACATTCTCGCGTTCCGCTTTGCCAACGGTTTGTTCGAGCCGATCTGGAATCGCAATTTCATCGATCACGTGCAGATCGATGTTCCCGAGAAATTGAGCCTGGGCAAACGTACCGGCTTCTATGAGCAGACCGGCGCCTATCGCGACATGGTCGTGACCCATCTGTTCCAGATTCTTGGCTTCATGGCCATGGAGTCTCCCACTTCGCTGGAGCCCGAGCCCATCAGCGAGGAGAAGAACAAGGTTTTCCGCAGCATGTTGCCGGTCAAACCGACCGATGTGATCCGCGGACAGTACACGGGATATCGACTGGAAGAGGGCGTTCACAAGGACTCGGACACCGAAACCTTCATCGCGCTGCGTTGCTTCATCGACAACTGGCGCTGGGCCGGGGTGCCCTTTTATTTGCGCACGGGCAAGCGGCTTGCCGATGGCCAACGGATCATTTCGATCGCATTTCGCGAGCCACCCAAGAGCATGTTTCCAGCCGGCTCCGGTGTCAGCGCGCAGGGACCGGACCATCTCACGTTCGACCTGGCGGACGCGGCGAAAATGTCGCTGTCGTTCTATGGCAAGCGCCCTGGCCCGGGCATGCGGCTGGACAAGCTGAGCATGCAATTCGCGATGCACGATACCGGCCACATCGCCGATGTGCTCGAGGCGTACGAGCGGCTGATTCTGGACGCCATGCGCGGCGACCACACCTTGTTCACCACGGCCGAGGGCATCGAGCGGCTGTGGGAGCTGTCGACGACCCTGCTGGAATCTCCGCCTCCGGTGCGCTTCTACGACCCGGGGTCGTGGGGACCGAATGCCATCCATCAACTCATTGCCCCACACGCCTGGCGGCTGCCTTTCGAGCGCGTCTGGCGCGATCCCAATCCCGTCGGCGCCTGAGTTTGTCGAGCAGCGTCGACGCGAGAAATATTGATATATAGCAATAACTTACGGGTGTAATCTAAGGTTGCACATGAATATAAGTTCGGAGCCAGCAGCTTTGCCCGAATGGCAAGCCATCGTTTCGGGCAATGCGCAACTGTCCCTGAGCCCGGTGCTCGCGGGGCGCACGGCGGCGCTGCGCATGGATTTCGATTTCAAAGGCGGCGGCGGCTTCGTCGTCGCCCGGCGCGCGTTCAAGCGCGCCATGCCCGAGGAGTATTGCGTCAAGTTTCGCCTGCGCGGCAGCGGAGCCGTGAATCATCTGGAATTAAAACTGGTCGACACGACGGGCCAGAACGTGTGGCGGCATGTGTACCGCGACCTGCGCCCACCGCCGCGATGGAAGAGCATGACGCTGGACAGCCGGGACATCGAGTTTGCCTGGGGTCCCTCGAGCGGCGGTCATATCGCGGCGCTGGGTTCGATGGAGTTTGCGATCGTCGCGGGCGAGGGCGGCAAGGGCACGCTGTGGATTGCCGGCGTCGAGATCGAGGACCGCGGACCCCACGCAGCGCCGACGGCATGTGCATCGAGTGAATTGCCGGATTTTGCCGCGTCAGCCGCCTTGTCCGGGCGCGGCTGGAAACCGCGGCCCGACGATCCGCACCCGTGGATCACCATCGATTCCGTCCAGCCGCGCGACGTGGGCGGCCTTGTCATCGATTGGCTGGAGCAGGCGCCGGCGAAGGGCTTTCGGATTCGCGGCTCGAACAGCGGCACTCGCTGGAAGACCCTGCATGCTGCAACCCGCGCCGGCGGCAAACGCAGCTACGTGTATTTGCCCGGCATCAAGGCTCGATTCCTGCGGCTGGAAGCCGCGCAGCCCATTGCGGGCGCAGGCCTGCGGCTGCAGACATTTGAGTTCTCCCGCTCCATCCACGCTTTTTGGCACAACGTCGCCGACAGCGAAACGCGCGGCTGGCATCCTCGCTGGCTGCACAATGAACAGAGCGTGTGGACGCCGATCGGCACGTCCAACGGGGTTCGCTGCGCGCTGCTGAACGAAGACGGCATGCTTGAAGTCGATCAAGGTTCGTGTTCCCTCGAACCCATGCTGTTCATCAAGGGCCGGCTGTTCACCTGGGCAGATGTCGATGCACGTCAGGAACTGCTGGAGGATTGGATGCCGGCGCCCTCGGTGATCTGGGAAACCGCAGAGTGGCGGCTACGCATTCAAGCAGAGACGGCACTCCGTGGCGCATCGCGTGTGCGCTACCGGCTGGAAAATCTCACGCATGAGCCGCTTGCGGCGAAGTTGTTCGTTCTGGTGCGTCCGTTTCAAGTCACCCCCCCATGGCAGAGTTTTCGCAATTTGGGCGGCGTCAGTAAGATTTCCAATCTTGCATTTCGCGACGGAGCAGTGTCCGTCAATGGCGCCATCTCGATCGCGCCCTTGGGCGAATCCACGGCGACTACAGCGGCGCGGTTCGCGGCATTGCGTTTCGACGAGGGGTTCATGGCGTCCTTTCTGGCGGAAGGGGCACTGCCGCAGGGCACCGGGGCCGACGATCCCTTCGGATTCGCCACCGGCGCCTTCGAATTTGAGCTGTCATCGTCGGATGATCGAGCCTCCGAGATTGCCTTGAGCTGCGGGCCGGTCTCCGCGCCCTCCACGGTCGAGGCGGCGTTCGATTGGCGGCCGCTCATTCCCGCGGAGCAATGGGCCGGCAACGGCTGGGCTCGGGACGCGATTCTTGCGGCGCTGACGGCCACGGCGCACATCCTAGTAACCCGCTCCGGCCCGGCTCTGCAACCGGGTCCGCGCCGTTATACGCGTTCGTGGATTCGCGACGCTGCCATGATGAGTGCCGCACTGCTGCGCATGGGGCGAACCAAAGAAGTGCGGGAATTCATCGAGTGGTATGCGCCGCATCAGCGCGCGGACGGCTTCGTGCCCTGCTGCGTGGACCATGAAGGCACCGACTGGCTGGTGGAACACGACAGTCACGGCCAACTCATCGCTTTGATCGCCGACTACCATCGATTTACCTCGGATCACGCGCTCGTCGAAAATACATGGGCGCACATCGATGCGGCCGTGGGCTGCATCGAGCGGTTGCTCGGCGAAGATGGCCTGCTGCCGATTTCGGTGAGCCATGAGGGGTATCTTGCGCAACCCGTTCACTCCTTTTGGGACGACTTCTGGGCTTTGCGAGGCCTCGAGGACGCGGCGTATTTGGCGCGAGCGTGCGGCCGCGAGAGTGCAGCCGGGAAATGGGCAGGGCTCGGCAGCCGCTTTGCGGCATCGCTATTCGCCTCGATCGAGACAACCCGGATTCAGCGCAAGCTGGACTTCATTCCCGGCAGCATCGAGTGGGCGGACTTCGATCCCACGGCGACCTCGAACGCGTTTTATTTATTCGATGTTCCTGATGGCCTCAACCGCCAGGCCGTCGAGCAAACATTCGACAAGTATCTCGCCGACTGGCGCGGCAAGCGCAACGGGACCGTGCCGTCGACGAGCTATACCCCGTACGAGATCCGCATCATCGGCGCGTTGGTGAGGTTGGGAAGGCGCGATGCGGCTCTGGAGCTTCTGCGTTTTTTTCTGGCGGATCGCCGTCCGCCGCCCTGGAATCAGTGGCCGGAGATCGCGTGGCGGGACCGCAAGGCTCCCGCCCATGTCGGCGATCTGCCGCACACATGGATTGCCGGCGAATACGTGCTCGCCTTGCGCTGCTTGTTCGCCTATGAACGCGAGACCGATCGATCCTTGGTGCTGGGGGCGGGTCTCGCGCCCGAATGGT
This sequence comes from Steroidobacteraceae bacterium, assembly GCA_035577165.1. Lineage (GTDB taxonomy): Bacteria > Pseudomonadota > Gammaproteobacteria > Steroidobacterales > Steroidobacteraceae > Bog-1198. The sequence continues at coordinate 7,891 of DATLVV010000112.1, forward strand.
TGGACGGAGCGGGGGTCCGGGTCAAGCGTATGCCGACTCTCTACGGAACCCTCAGTTATTCGCTGCGCCGGATGGATGCGCATACCCTGCGATGGGAGATCGAGGGCGGGACAACGGCCAAGTTGGTGCTGCGTCCGCCCCTTAGGAAGCCGCTGCGCACCGTGAGCGTCGACGGAAGACCGGCCGGCGTCGACGATGGATCGGTGACGGTGCCGGGCGGACCGGCAGAAGTCATTTTCACCACCCTGTAAAGGCCTGATCGCGCCGTACGCGCGTCGGAGGATTCCGACGCGGGGTCTTTTGCGACCGGTACGGGGCGGCTCGAGCGAGGTGGTATCCTGCCTCCGGTGATGGAACGCTCAAAGGAAAAATCCAGCGTTACTGCGGAGGGCGAGGCCGCCCGCTCGACGCTTGGGAGGCAAGTCGGACTCATCGTCCGGACCATCTTCGGCTCGCCGGTGGGCAAGACCCTCATGGTGCTCGTGACTGCCATGATTCTCGTGGTGGCCGCCACCGCCTACGGCCAAATTCGCCTCAATGGCTGGAACAAGCCGTTCTATGACGCCCTGTCGCGGCGTGATTTGCGGGACTTTCTGTTTCAGCTCGGCGTCTTCTTCGTCATCGCCGGCATTCTGCTTGCGCTCAACGTGGCGCAGCGGTGGCTGGTCGAAACCTTGGAACTCAAACTGCGCGAGGGCCTGGTACGCAGCCTCCTCAAGGACTGGATGTCGCCGCGCCGGGCGTTCTGGCTGGCCAATGCGGGGCCGATGGGAGTCAATCCGGATCAGCGCATTCATGAGGACGCACGCAAACTCTGCGAGCTGTCGGCCGACCTGGGTGTCGGACTTCTGCAATCCTCGATCTTGTTCTTCATGTTCGCAGGCGTGCTTTGGCGTCTGTCGGGAGACTTCGTTTTCCGTGTTGGAGACATGGACTACACCGTACCCGGCTTCATGGTGTGGGCGGCAGTTACCTATGCGAGCGCGGGCTCGCTGCTGAGCTATTGGGTTGGCCGGGGCCTCATCGGCCGCAACGCCGAGCGCTATGCGCGCGAGGCCGACCTGCGTTTTTCACTGGTGCGGGTCAACGAGCACGTCGACGACATTTCTTTGGCCGAGGGCGAGGCGGACGAAAAACGCCGCATCGAGCTGCATCTCGGCAATGTGCTCACCGCCACCCGCCGCATCGTGATGGGCCACGCCAATCTCACCTGGGTCACGGCCGGCTTCGGCTGGGTCACCATCGTTGCACCCATCCTGGTCGCAGCGCCTTTGTACTTCAGCGGCAAAGTGTCTTTCGGCGGCCTCATGATGGCGGCCGGCGCATTCAGCCAGACGCAGTCGTCGTTGCGGTGGTTCATCGACAATTTCAGCTCCATTGCAGACTGGCGCGCCACGCTGCTGCGGGTCGCGAATTTCCGCCACGCCGTGAGCGTAACCCATGAACCGGAGGGCGAAAGCCGCATCGTCTATCCCGAGGGCGAGCCCGGCCAGATCTTGATCGAAAATCTCGAGATCGTGTCCGCCGCCAACGCCGATATGCTCAAGGAAACGCGCGTGGCCGTGAAGAGCGGCGAGCGCGTACTGATTCTGGGCGCGCCGGGCACCGGCAAGACACAGCTGTTTCGCGCGCTGGCGGGCCTGTGGCCCTGGGGCGCAGGATCCGTCACGCGGCCGCGCGGCGAGCAGATATTCTATCTCCCTCGCGGCATACCCTACATGCCGCGCGGATCCCTGCGTGAAGTCCTGGCC
>DATLVV010000113.1:0-2230 GCA_035577165.1 Steroidobacteraceae bacterium
ACAATCGATGAATAGATCCGCCTCCACCCGCTGCCCATCGTCGAGCTGCAGCGCGCGAATGAACCCGTCCTCGGCACGCAGGTCCACATTCACGATCTTGCGCTCCAGCCGCTGCACGCCGCGCGCCCGCGCATAGCCGCGCAGGTACTCGGCATAGAGGCCGGCGTCGAAGTGGAAGGCATAGCCAAAGACCGACGACAGCGAATCATCGACGGGACTGCCCGCAGGGACGCGGCCGCAGCGCGCGGCGACGGTATTGAAGGAGTAGTCCTCGAAGCTGGCCGTGTCGCCGAGTTCGCGAAGTTTGAGCCAGTCCTGATGCAGCGACACCTGCTCGAGGCTGGTGCCATGGGCGCCGAACGGGTGAAAGTATTCATGGCCGAGCTTCGACCAGTTCTTGAACTCGATGCCCAGTTTGATGGTGCCCTGGGTTTTGCCAAGGAATTCGTCCTCGTTGATGCCGAGGGCGTTGTTGAACAAGCGGATCGGCGGGATAGTCGCTTCACCCACACCGACCGTGCCGATGTCCGGGGATTCGATCACTCGTATCGCGCCGCAGCCGCGGCCGAAGCGCCGCGCCAGAATTGCGGCGGCCATCCAGCCCGCCGTGCCGCCGCCCACAATGGCAATGTCGCGAACGCGGTTATGCACGAAGCTCACCGATGAACCGCGAATGGGCCGGCAGGGTACCAACCGCGTCCTTGACCATCGAGCGCATGCGCAGCAACGCCGCCCTGGCTTCGCCGATGTCCAGAACGTCGGCGAGCGGATCGTAGTCCTGGGGATGGAGATTCTGGCCGAGGAAAAGCGCCAGCCAGCTATCCTCGCCAAAATGTTCCTCGTCGAACATTGCGATGCGTCCGCAGCGCTGAAACAAATCGATCTTGGCCCGCAGGGAGTCCGGAACCTGCATTTGCCGGCAATGATCCCAGAACGGCGAATCTTGACGCTGGGTGGCCTTGAAATGAAGGATGAGAAAATCACGGATTCTCTCGTGCTCCATGACCGTCAGACGGTTGTATTCCTCGATGTCCGGGGGACTGAATCGGCACACGGGAAATAGCGTCAGCAGCCGGGTGACCCCGGTCTGCACCAGATGCAGACCGGTTGACTCCAACGGCTCGAGGGCGCTGCCGGTGAGCGCAATACAGTTCTTGTCCCAAAATTTGGCCGGTCTGCCGGATGACAACCGCAGCACTCGTGGTTCGGCCAGCGCCGTGGGGGGCAGGTCCGACAGCAGAGCCGCCGCGGCCTCATCGTCGCTGATGTAGCGGCTGGAGTAGGCGTAGCCGCTGTCGATGCTCTGCTGCAGTGGTATACGCCATTGCCAGCCGCACGCCTGGGCCAAGCATTGCGAATGAGGTGCGAGGTCATCCGCGGCGGCACCCAGGATTCCGACAGCGCGATCGCAGGGGAGCCAATGGCTCCAGTCTTCATAGCCGCTGTTGAGCGATTTCGCGAGAAGGCCGCCGCGGCCGCCATTGCAATCGATGTAGAGGTCGGCGCGGAGACGCGAGCCGTCGCTGAGTTGCAGTGCATCGATGAAACCGTCCTCACCCCGGACCTGCACCTCGACCACATCCCGTTCGATGCAAGTCGCACCGTGTGCCTGCGCATATTCTCTCAGGTAACTCGCGAGGAGCCCCGCGTGGAAGTGGAAGCCGTAGGAATAATGCGACAACACCGAGCGGCGATCGGCTACGGGACGTGCAAAGCGGTGCATTTTTGCAGCCACCGTGGCAGCCGAGTAATCCTCTATGCTCGTGAGGTCCCCGAGCTGGCGCAGCCTCACCCAGTAGTGATGGAACGGTACGGCATCGAGTTTTGCTCCCACCGGACCGAAGGTGTGGAAATAGGCGTCCCGCAGCCGGCCCCAGTCGGTGAACTTCACGCCCAGCCGGTACGTCCCGCGCGTCTTCTGGATCAAATCGGCTTCATTGATGCCGAGCAGTCTGTTCAATCGATGGAAGGACGGGAGCGCCACCTGGCTGAATGCGCCGGCCGTGGCCCAGGGCGAGTCCACCACGCAGACCTCGCAAAAATCCGGTTTCAGCAGGCGCGCCAACGCCGCGGCAGCCAGCCAGGCCGGCGCGCCGCCGCCGACAATTGCAATCCGTTGAACGCGCTCCAGGGGCAACCAGGCTCCCAATTTTAGGGTAGGACCACGGGGCCCGGCGTATCGATCCGGCCCAATGCCACGATATCATTGACAGCTATCATCCTATTTATC
>DATLVV010000114.1:0-8535 GCA_035577165.1 Steroidobacteraceae bacterium
GTCGCGAGTTGATGCACGAGCTCCGCGGCGGCATTGCGCCCATCCTGCGGCGCCATCCCTGCGTGGGCTGCGCGGCCCTTGACCTGGATCCGAATGCTGGTTGAGCCTTTGCGCCAGACCGTGAGCGCATCGGGCGGGTCACCGGGCTCCATGTTGAAGGCGACATCGTGTTGCTTGGCCAAGGCCGCGATGAGACTGCGGCTGCCCGGGGAGCCGCGCTCTTCACTGTCATCCAGAAGCAAGGTGATGGTTGCGTAGTTCTTGAAGCCGAGATCGTGAAGGATTTTCAATGCCATGATGGCGTTGACCACCCCGGCTTTCTCATCGCCCACCCCCGGACCGCGGGCACGCTCCGAGTCCATGCTGAATGGCCGTGCTGCCGCCGTTCCGGGACCAAATACCGTGTCGATGTGAGCAATGATGAGAATCCTGCCCTTGCCGCTGCCGTGAAGCACCGCCACCAGGTTGTCCGGCAGTCCCTGCGCCTCCGCCGGTTCGCTGCGGACCTCGGCGCCGAGCGCCCTGAGCGGTCCGGCGAGCAGCGCCTCGATCTTGGCGCCCCCCGCGACGTCGCCGGTGCCGGAATCGATATTGACGATTTCTCCGAGCAGATCGAGGGCAGCCGCACGATGAGCGACCGCGGCCTGATAGACGCTGTCGTTTCGATGGGCGGCCGCGGCGGTGCCTGCGCCACAAACCAGGGCCAGAGCCGCGGCGAACACCCCCGCCCGATGCTGTATCCGCATGGTCTCTCCGTTGGGATGAATTTGCAGAACGTTAACACGGGGCGAGGGGACTGTTCTTTATTTAAGAACCGGCTAGGCTACATGCCTGCTGATGCTTACGAGGAGCGGGGAATGAAAACATGAAAGCCAGCGCAGTAGTTCAGATCGACAATGAACGGGTGATCGTGACGGAATACCGTTTCGCCCCGGGGGCGGAAACGGGAGATCACGTGCACGCCCATGACTACGTCGTCGTACCTCTGACCAGCGGCATCTTGCGCTTGGAGGAGGCCGCCGGGGTCAGGGAAGCCTCGCTGCAGGCCGGTGTCTCGTATGCACGCCCCGCCGGCGTCGCTCACAACGTCATCAACGCCAACGACTACGAATTTCGGTTCGTGGAAATCGAACTCAAATGAAATACCGGAGGAGGTGACATGGCTCTGCAGATCACGGGTTTGTCCAAGACCTATCCCAACGGCGTGCGCGCCCTGAAGAATCTATCGCTGAGCGTCGGCAACAACATGTTCGGCCTGCTCGGCCCGAATGGCGCCGGCAAGAGCTCACTGATGCGCACCATCGCCACTCTGCAGGATCCGGACTCCGGCAGCATCGAGCTGGATGGATTGAACGTACTAAAGCAAAAAAATGAAGTCAGAAAAGTACTGGGTTACCTGCCTCAGGAATTCGGCGTGTATCCGAAGATGTCGGCCATCGACATGCTGAATCATCTGGCAATTCTCAAGGGGGTGACCGCACACCATGAGCGCCGGGAAATGCTCGAGGCGCTGCTGCACCAGACGAACCTTTGGGACGCGCGCAAGAAGGCGCTATCCACCTATTCCGGCGGCATGAAGCAGCGCTTCGGCATCGCCCAGGCGCTGCTGGCCAATCCACGGTTGATCATCGTCGACGAACCGACCGCCGGCCTCGATCCCGCCGAGCGAAACCGCTTTCTGAATCTTCTCTCCTCGATCGGCCGGGACGTCACGGTCATCCTCTCGACGCACATCGTCGATGACGTGCGCGAGCTGTGCTCGCGAATGGCCATCATCGCGTCGGGCGAAGTGCTGTTGGAGGGCTCCCCCACGGAGGCGCTGCGTGCGCTTCAGGGGCAAATGTGGTCGCGCGTCGTCGCCACCGACGCCGAACTGCATGCGCTCGAGGGTCAAATGCAGGTTGTGAGCACCCACCTGGTGGGCGGGCAGCACGAGATCCGGGTCTTCGCAGCGTCGTCCCCGGGCGGCGACTTCCGCGCCGTCGATTCCGCGCTCGAAGACGTGTATTTCCTGAATCTCTCCCGCGGTTCAGGCTAGGTTGCCGAGGTTGGCGTCATGAGAATGTTTTGGGAATTCTTCACCTTCGAGCTGCGCTTCCGCAGCAAGAGCATTTCCACCTACGTGTATTTTCTGCTGTGGTTCGCCTTCTCGTTCTTGTGTATCGCTTCCGAGAACTTCGGGCCGGTGGCCAACGCCAACGGCAAGGTGCTGCTGAACGGACCGTTCGCCAACACGCTGGACGACACATTTTCCTGCTTTTTCGGACTGATCATCATTGCTGCGATTTTCGGCACGTCGATCCTGCGGGACTTCCAGCGCGACACCTATCAGATGCTTTTTACCAAGCCGATCTCCAAATTGGCCTATTTGGGCGGACGCTGGGCGGGCTCCTTCGTCACGACGGTTGCCGTGTTTTCTGGATTGATGGCCGGCACGTATGTCGGAACGTTTGCGCCATGGGCCGATCATGCGCGCATCGGACCGAACGTTGCAGCATGGTATCTGCAGCCGTTCTTCTCGATCGTAGTGATCCAGATCTTTTTCATGGGCACGCTGTTCTTCGCAATTGCTGCTCTCACGCGCAAACTGTTCGTCGTATATCTGCAGGGCGTGGCCCTGTTCATGCTGTACATCATCGGCCTCACGGTGTTCTCGGCGACCCGCTCGCTGGAGCACTTCTGGTCCGGCATCCTTGATCCGGTCGGGCTGCGCATGGTCGACGCGATCACCCGGTATTGGAGCGTGGTCGAGCGCAACACCCTGCTGCTGCCTTGGGATTTCTCCGGATATTCTCCGGGAGTGTTTCTCTACAATCGATTGCTCTGGACGGCCGTCGGCGTCGCCGCGCTGGTCGGTGTCTGGGCTCTGTTTCCAATGTCAGTGGAAGTGCTGACCGCGCGCTCGCAGGGCAAGCGCGCAGCGAAGGCGCGGCTGCAGGACACGGATGAGCCGCGTCCGATACGCTCGCTCGTGACGGTGCGCCTGCCGCGGGTGTCGCAGGTCTTCGGCGCGCGCACGTCTCTGCTGCAGTACCTGACGCTGACGCGGCTGCGAATCCGCAACGTGACCCGCGAGATCCCGTTCTGGGCCATCGTCGGCCTGCTCATTGTCTTTTCGATCAACAACGGACACTTCGCGGGGCGCGTGGGCGGAGTGAATGTCTGGCCGGTGACCTATCTGATGGTGCAGGCGGTGGAGGGCTCCGCGACGCTGTTCTTCATCATCGTCGCGGCGCTGTACGCCGCGGAACTGATCTGGCGCGAGCGCGATACACGATTCGACGGCATCCACGATGCGTTGCCGATGACCGAGTGGATCGATTGGCTGTCCAAGTTCACGGCCATTGCGGCGATCGAAGTGGCCTTGCTCGTGATCACGATGTTGGTGGGCATGCTGATGCAAACCATCGACGGCTACTACCACTACGAGGTGCTGCAATACGTCCAGGAGCTGTTCGTGATCACGCTGCCGCAAATGCTGGCGTATGCGCTGCTCGCCATGTTCGTGCAGACCATGGTGGCGAACAAGTTCATCGGTCACGGGATCGTTATCGGGGTGGTCGTCCTGCAGCCCATTCTGTTCAACTTTGGATGGGAAAACACCCTGTATCTGCCCGGCGGCACGCCGGTGTACACCTACTCGGACATGAATGGCTACGGCCACTATGTTCCGGCGCTGTTCTGGTCGATTACCTATTGGTTTTCCATCTTTGCGCTGCTCGCGGTCGTCTCCATTGCCTACAGTCGGCGGGGCGCGGATGTGTCGTTGGCGTCCCGCACGCGTTTGGCGCTGCAGCGGGCCCCGCGCCTCGCGCCGGCGGCGGCGCTATTCCTGCTGCTGGCGCTCGGTTCCGGCCTCTGGTACTTCTACAATGCGCACGTGCTGAATGAATTTCTGACGGCCGCCGATCGCCGCCATATCCTGGCCGACTACGAGCGGCGCTTCAAACAATTTGAAAATATCCCGCAGCCGAAGGTCACGGCGGTGGAGGCGGACATCAATATCTACCCGGAGCGCCGCGGGTTTGACGGAACGGGCCGATTCACGCTGCAGAACAAGAGTGCGCTGCCGATCTCGCAGATTCACCTGACCGACCCGCATGAAGCGGTCACCCACGTGCAATTCGACCGGCCGTTCCATCTGGTCAGCAAAGAACCCCGCGATCTTTATTCCATCTATTCTCTTGAACGACCGCTGGCACCCGGCGAGGTTGTGAATCTGTCATTTTCGATCAGCCATGAGTCGAGGGGTTTTCGCGACGGCAATGAGCCGGCGCAGTTTGCCTACAACGGCACATTCTTCGATTCGGAGTTCTTTCCGGGGGTTGGCTACGATGCGAACGTGGAACTCGACGATCCACGCCGCCGGCGCGAAGAGCATCTCGGTCCGCTCGCCGAGCTGGCACCGCGCGGCGATCCGGTCCATTCCCGCATCAACCTGTTCACGCCCAATTCGGATTGGATCACCTATCACACCACGCTCAGCACTTCCGGCGATCAAATCGGGATTGCGCCGGGTTATCTGGTGCGCGCGTGGGACGAAGGCGGGCGTCACCACTACGAATACAGCATGGGGTCGACGCATATTCTGGATTTTTACGCATACCTGTCCGGCCGCTATGCCGTGCGCAAGGAGGTCTACTCAGGCCCGAGCAGTCCCGTGAATCTGGAGGTCTACTACGACCCCGCACATCCATACAACGTGGAAGAGATGCTCGAGGCGTCGCGGGCGGGCCTCGACTACTTCCAGGCGCATTTCAGCCCGTATCAATTCACCCAATATCGCATCATGGAATTTCCGCGGTATCGCACCTTCGCGCAGTCCTTCCCCAACACGGTGCCTTTCTCGGAAGGCATCGGCTTCATCACCCGGGTGCTCAAGCCCACCGACGTGGATCTGACGTACTTCGTGACGGCGCACGAATTGGCCCATCAGTGGTGGGGCCATCAGCTCATTGGCGGGTTGGTCCAGGGCTCGAACATGATGTCCGAGACGCTCGCGCAGTACTCCGCCTACGTGGTGATGCAGAAGAAGTACGGCAAGGACTACATGCATCGGGTGCTGCATTATTTTCTGGACAGCTATCTGCGCGGCCGGGCAGGGGAGGTGCGCCGCGAGCGGCCGCTGGCACTGGTGGAGCGCGAGCCCTATGTCTGGTATCAGAAGGGCGGTCAAGTCATGTACACGCTGGCTGACTATATCGGCGAGGACAAGATCGACCTGGCGCTGCACAATTTCCTGATGGAGTACCGCTACGCCAATGCTGCCAATCAAGTGGATGCGGCACAGAATACCGGCGGCGCGGCAGCACAAGACCAGCCATATCCGGACACGCGCCTGCTGGTCGAGGCACTTCAGGCACAGACGCCGCCGGATCTGCAGTATCTCATCGATGATGGCTTCAACCGCATCGTTCTCTACGACAACAAGACGATCTCGGCGACTTCGCATCGCAGGCCGGACGGCAAGTACGCGGTGACCTTGAAAGTTCAGGCGCGCAAGGTGCAGGCCGACGGCAATGGTGTCGAGAGCGCCATGCCGCTCGCCGATATCATCGAGATCGGCGTGTTCACAGGCCGGAAGGATGAAGAGAAGCCTCTGGTCATGCGACGTGAAAAGTTCACCCAGGAGCAGCAGAGTTTCGAGATCGTGGTCGATCACCGGCCGACTCGCGCCGGCATCGATCCTTATAACAAGTTGATCGACCGTATCGCCGATGACAATATGATGGACGTGAGTGAGCTTTAGCCTGCGGTCATTTAAACCATTCCGCTCCCGCCTCCCTCTAATGGGTTAACACTGAGGCCAAGGGGAATCCGGGTGGGGATGGTTCAAATGCTGCAAGGAGCCATGGATGCCGCCGCGGAACCGACCGAACTCATCGCAGCGGCGGCCGACGGCGATGCGCGCGCATTCGAGCATTTGTATCGTTTGTTCTCGCCGCGGATCTACGGTCTGTGTTTGCGCCTGACCGGTCAGCGCGAAGCGGCCGAGGACTGTACCCAGGATTCCTTCGTCGCCGCATGGCGTGCGTTGGCAGGCTTCGAGCAGCGCAGCCGCTTCTCCACCTGGCTGCACCGCATTGCAGTCCACGCGGTGCTCGCGCGGCGCCGCGGCCTGCGGGTCGATTACGAAGTGGCCGAGCCCGCCGCGGGCCTGCCTGACCGGGCGGATCCCGGCAGCGGCGCTCCGCCTCTCGATCTCGAACGAGCGATAGCCGGACTGCCGGACGGGGCGCGGCATGTTCTGGTGTTGGTCGGCATCTATGGCTTTAGTCACGCAGAGGCGGCGCATGCCCTGGGGCTCGCGGAGGGTACCTGCAAGGCGCAGCTGCATCGCGCCCGCGGATTGCTGAGTGCCGTACTCGGATTGGAGAAATCATGAAACATTCCACACAGAAATCTCTTGACGAATTGCTGGCGGATTTGCCGCGTGAGATTGCGCCGCCGCGAAATTTGTGGCGCGGCATCAGCCGGCGCATGGACCGAGCTCCACGTCGTGCGCGGCCGATGGCATATGCCGCCGCCGCCGGCCTGGTGTGCGCCTGCGTGGCGAGCGCCCTGACCTGGGTGATCTTGCGCAGCCATGCGTCATCGCCCGCAAGCCAACTGGCAACGCGACTGCCGCATATCGAGGAACCGATGAACGCCAGGTATGTGGCGGCTCGCGACGAACTCGAATTGAACTTTCGGCAGCGCCTGGCGCTGCTCGATCCGGCGACGCGTGCTCGAATCGAAGCGAGTTTGGCCGTCATTCGCAGCGCGCACGAAGACATCCGTAAGGCGCTCGCGGGCGATCCGGGAAGTCCGGTGCTCGAACAGCTCTGGCAGAGCACCTGGCACGATGAACTCGACCTGTATGACCACGTGGTACGGGCCACTCAACCCACGATGACGAGGACATGATCATGCTGATATCACAATCCAAGGGCCGTTACACCGGCTGGGCCATGCTCTGCGCGTTGGTGGCCGTCCTGACGCCTTGGACGCTGGTCCATGCGGGAAAGACCATTCAGGAACTTCGAGCCGCGGATCCACAAGGCGAGGTGGAGATCGTCAACGTTTCGGGACTGGTCGAGGTTTCCGCCTGGGACCGGAGCGAGGTCGAGGTGAGGGGCACCGCCGGCAACAGTGTCGATCGGGTGGACGTGACCGGCGCGGGGAACCGCACCTCCGTCCATGTCGTATTGTCGAAGGCCGGCCGAAGTTGGGGCACGGACAATGAAGCGCATCTCATAGTGCATGTGCCCGCCAAAAGCACGGTCACGGCCACGCTGGTCAGTGCGGACTTCAAGGTGACCGGCGTATTGGGCAATCTCAAAGTTCAGACCGTGAGCGGTAACGTGAGCGGCGATGCGGGCGGCGATATTTACGCGACCGCGGTGAGTGGCGACATACGGCTGACCGCTCGCGCCGCCAAGACCATCGAGCTCAAGGCCATCAGCGGCGACATCCAGCTGACGGGCGGCGGGGGCGAGGTGGACGTCACCACGGTGAGCGGGAATGCCAGCGTCGATCTTGCCGACGTCAGTCGCGGCCGCTTCAAAAGCGTGTCAGGTGATGTGACCGCCGCGCTCGCCTTGATGCCCGATGGCCAGATCGACAGCGAATCGGTCAGCGGCGATGTCGGCATCAAATTTGCCACGCCGCCGGCCGCGGAGTTCGACGTGCAGTCCTTCAGCGGCAACATCAAGAACTGCTTCGGGCCCAAGGCGACGGAGTCGACCTACGGGCCGGGTTCGCGGCTGGAATTCAAGAATGGCGAAGGGCGTGCGCATGTGCGCGTGAACACCAAGAGCGGCGACGTGCGTCTGTGCGTCAAGGGCGCGAATAATACTCATTCCTCGTCGCTGTCATTGGCACGCGTGGACAGCTCGCCCATGCGCTTGCCCTATGTGTACTAGCCGGCGCCCGGCGTCGGCGAATGCCTACCTGAATTGAGGAGGGATACCGGCAGCGATCGCATGCACGCGCCCCTATCGTCGGCTGGTCGCACCCCAGTCACTGAAGGAGAGTCAATGAACTCCGCCACCCTGTCGTCCCCGCTCATCATGCTGCCGCCGCTGCCCTACGATCAAAGCGCGCTGCAGCCCGTCATTTCGGCAAATACGCTCGGTTTTCACCACGGAAAACACCACAAGACCTATGTCGACACGTTGAACAAGCTGATCGCCGGCACGGAGTTCGTCGACCTTCCGTTGGAGAAGATCATCAAGGCGACGGCCGGTCACGCGGATCATGCAGCGATTTTCAACAACGCGGCGCAGGTTTGGAATCACACGTTTTACTGGCACAGCCTGAAACCCAAGGGCGGCGGTGAGCCGCCGGCCGCTCTCAAGCGGCTCATGGAGGCCTCCTTCGGCAGCGTCGATGCGTGCAGGAAGGAACTGGCGAACGCGGCTGTCGGACAATTCGGCAGCGGCTGGGCATGGATGGTTCAAGACGGCGGCAAACTCAAGATTGCGAAGACCGCCGACGCCGACAATCCGCTCGCGCATGGTGAAAAAGCCCTGCTCACCATCGACGTCTGGGAGC
>DATLVV010000115.1:0-4160 GCA_035577165.1 Steroidobacteraceae bacterium
GACGATCTGCTGGATTTTTTAGCATCCGGGTTGACTTAACGTTATGGAAGGCTAAAAAGGTAGCGTGAGCAAGGAATCATTGAAGCCCCCCGCGAGACCCGCCGCTGATCCGGCGGCGAAGCCGGCTGCGCCCGACGCCCAGGGTGGCGCCAATCCGGGTGCCAAATCCGGTGGCAAGGCCACCGGCCGCGTGCAATTCGACGAGCGCGGCACGGCGGTGTGGGAGTGGTCGATTGCCACCGGCGCATTCGGCCGCGAGGTCACCACCGAGCGACTGCAAAAGCTCGAGCACCCTGCCCTGTCGCTCGCCGACGATGCACCCACCCCGTATGAAACCGTGCGCGCCAATCCGTTGGGCACCAAGAAGGGCTACGACCCCTACGACAGCGGCAAGCTCGGCAAGCGGCCGGAACCGCCGAAGAAAAAGGATCTGCGCCGCCTGAGCGAGTTTCTCAAGCTCAAGAAGCAAGCCGAAGGCAACAAGGACGACTGATTCACGCCAGCGCGTGGCGTAATTTCGCGGTGCTTCCCAGACGATAGAACCGGCGCAGATCGCGCACCAGCGCTTCGATTCGCGCCTGTCCCCGGCTCACGTAGCGATGCTCCAAGCGGCGGCAGTAATGCGCCGCGCAGCGATGCGCCGTGCGGTAGCGGTGATATTGATCGGGCTGCAGGCGCGCATCGAAACTCACTCGATCGAACAAGCGGGCATGCACCTGCGCAGGGTAAGCGCCGCCCAGCTGCCGGGCCAGCAAGAACACCGTCACCGCGTACTTGTCGACCTCCGCTTGGGTCTCGAGCTCCAGCAGCGACACCGGCAGGTCGCGGGCCAGCCGCCAGGTCGAGTAGACGAAATGGCTGACCCCCTCGAGCGCCGTGCAGTAGTCGGCCAGATTGTTTTCCGTCAAGGCACCGACGGGATCGGCGCCCTCCAATCTGCGCAGCAGAGCCGGGTCCAGGTACAGCGCCACTCCCGCGCCATCCTGCGATTCCGCCAGCAGGAGTTCTTCCTCGGATGCCCGCGCATCATTGCCGGGGGCGGCGAGGCCTTGCAGGGCGCGGCGGTCGGTCACCAGAAAATCGTAGACGTCGTAGTTCAGGTCGACGTCGTACAGGCGTCCGAGCAGCGATTGCAGTCCGTGCAGGACCATCGGCGCTTCAATGCTCGCGGCGCGCGCCCACAGCGACTGCGGCCGGCTGCACGCCGAGGCCGCGCAGCAGCCCGTGCGCCCGCGGACTGCCGGTCTTCATCCATATTTCATAGAGCCGCAGGATGTCGGCATCACTGTGCTTATAGGAGGTCTCGCTGATCTCGTTGAGCGCGTCGACCAGGCGTTGAAATTTCTGCGCGAGCTGCGAGTAGATCGCCGCGACACAGCGGCCGGAACTGGAGCGTTGCATGGTATCCGCCAGCGAACTGTAGGCGTTCCCGCCCATGGCGATGTGGTAGTCGATGTCGATCAATTTGCGCGCAAAGCTGCGGGCGAAAAATCCCGCGACGAACAGCGAAACGTCGCCGAGGCGCTGCAGGCCGCGCTGGCGCGCGGCGGCGTTCGGCGCCTCCAGAGCATCGGCCAGCATGTGCGCCAACGGCCGGATGCGCAGACCCTCCGGCGTGCGTTCGTACAAGGCATCGGCGCGGGAGAACATTGTGAGCAGGTTGACGACGTATTGTTCGGCCTGTTCGTCGATGTCGAGATGCTGATGTTCGCTCGCGGCGTGAAACGCGTCACGAAAGAATTCGCGCAAGGAACTGACCGCTACAAGAGATCCGCTGACTGCTTGCATGCTTGGCATCCTTTTACATCTGACACCATCCTATCGACAAAGCTACGCGCAAGTGAAGGATAAAAGCGTGAACAATTGTAAGAAAATGCTTAAATTTATAGGGTTTTTCGTATCAGCACTCGCACCCGTAGGCTGCTAAGCGTGCCGCGCATCTCATTGGTGCTAATTAATTTCCGCGAGCGTCGTTATGGTGCGCGCCGGGCGCGCAAATTGCGCCGGCCACTCGCGCGCCGTGCGGTTGAGCCATGCGGCCTGCATGCCGGCCTGCGTCGCTCCGACCACATCGGCCAGCGGATCATCGCCGATGTGCAGCACTTGAGCGGCCTCGACTCCCGCGGCGGCGGCGAGCTGCGCGAAAATGCGCGCATCGGGTTTGGCCGCGCCCGCGGCGCGCGCAGTGACGTGGCCGGCGAACAAGTCCGCGATGCCGCAGCGGCGCAGATCGGCGTTGCCGTTGCTGAGCGCGAACAGCCGATAGCGCGAGCGCAGGCGCTCGAGCGCCGGGCGCACGTCGTCGTAGAACTCGACGCAGTTGCGCGCGTTCAAGAACACCTCGAGCGCTTCGTCGGCGAGCGACTCCTCGTGGCCCGCCGCAGCGAACAGGTCCTTGAGCGAGCGGTGCCGCAGAAAGGTCAGATCGTGGCCGTGCTGCGGAAAGCGCTCGGCCACGGCGGCGCGCAGCCCGCGCATCGATTCGATGCTGTGGCCGCTCACCGTCCGCGGATAGCGCTCGCGCAGCCACTGCAGCATGGCCTCCTCGGCGGCCGTGATGACCGGAATCACCGGCCACAGGGTGTCATCCAGGTCGAAGCTCAACACAAGCGGTGCGATCATCTACTTACGTTATCATTCAATCCAGCGGTCTTGAGGGAGAACATAGAATGATTGCGCAACGCTTGTTGGCCGTTTCGGCTTGGCTGGTTCTGGGCGCCGCAGCGACGGCTGCGCCCAGATCGAGCACCGCCGCGCTGCCGCCTTTCACCGTCCAGGACTTGGTGCGCCTCGAGCGCATTTCGGAACTTGCTGCCTCGCCCGACGGCAAGCGCCTGGCCTACACCCTGCGCACCACCGACATGGACGCCAACAAGGGCCGCACCAGCATTTGGCTGGCGCAGACCGGCAAGCGCGCCGACGCGCAGCGGCTCACGGATCTTGCCGCCAATTCCAGCGCCGCCGAGTGGAGCGGCGATGGTCGCTTCGTCTACTTCCTGTCGAACCGCAGCGGTTCCACCCAGGTGTGGCGGGTGGCGGCGGGCGCGCCTGCGCGCCGCAGCGCGCCGCATCCTCCCTACGATGCGCCGGGTGCGGACGCGCTGCAGATCACCAACCTGCCGCTCGATGTCGGCAGCTTCCGGGTCTCTCCCAAAGGCGACCGCATCCTGGTGAGCGTCCAGGTGTTTTTGGATTGCGCGGATTTCGCCTGCACCAAGCAGCGCCTGGACGCGGCGGCGCATGCCAAGGCCGGCGGCGTTCTCTATCAAGAGTTGATGGTGCGGCACTGGGACACCTGGAGCGACGGCCGAATATCGCAGCTATTTGCGATCACGCTCGACGACGTGGCGAGCGGCACCGCGGTGAATCTGACCGCCGGCATCGGCGATGTGCCGAGCAAGCCCTTCGGCGGCCGCGAGGACTACGCATTCAGTCCGGATGGAACGCAGGTCGCGTTCTCGGTGCGCGCCACGGCGGGCGAAGCGTGGTCGACGAATTTCGATGTTTATCTGGTCCCGGCCGCGGGCGGCACGCCGCGCAATTTGACGGCCGACAACCCGGCCTGGGACGCACAGCCGCAGTTCTCGCCCGACGGCGCGCAACTCGCCTACATCGCCATGGACCGGCCCGGCTTCGAGGCCGATCGATTCCACCTCATGCTGCTCAATCTGAAGTCGGGAGTGAAGCGGCCGCTGACCCACAATTGGGACCGCTCCATCGCGAATTTCGCCTGGGGACGGGACGGCAAGAGTTTGTACGCCACCACCGACCATCTGGGTCAACGGCCGCTGTGGGCCATCGATGCCGCGACCGGGCGCGCCGCCGCGATCACCGGTGCCGGCGAAGTGGAAGACTTCAGCGTCGGCCCGCACAAGGTGTTCTACGCCTTCAGCAGTCTCGGCAGCTCCGCAGATCTTTATGCGGTGGGTTTCGGCGGCGGCGCGCCCGCGCAGCTGACGGGTTTGAATGAGGCGGTGTTCGCGCAGCGCAAGCTCGGCGAGTACGAACAATTCACTTTCGCCGGCGCCAACAACGACAATGTCTTCGGCTATGTCGTCAAGCCGCCGGATTTCAAGCGCAATCAGAAATATCCCGTTGCCTTCCTGGTGCACGGCGGACCGCAGGGCAGCTTCGCGAACTCATGGAACTGGCGCTGGAAC
>DATLVV010000116.1:0-6555 GCA_035577165.1 Steroidobacteraceae bacterium
CGCTGCTGCAGGATCAAAAGCTGGGGTTGATGGTATGGAGTCCCCTGGCGGGCGGATTGCTGAGCGGCAAGTTCAGCGCGGCCGACGACAAGGGACCGGCCGGAGCGCGGCGCACGACCTTTGATTTTCCTCCGGTGAACAAGGAGCGCGTCTTCAAATGCGTGGATGCCATGCGCCCCCTGGCGCAGCAGCGCCAAGTGTCCGTGGCGCAGATCGCGCTCGCATGGATACTGAGCAAGCCCTTCGTCAGCAGCGTGATCATCGGCGCCAAAACCATGGACCAACTGCGCGACAATGTCGCGGCATCGCGGGTAGAGCTTGGCGCGGACGAGATCAAGCAGCTGGATGAAGTGAGTGAGCTGTCGCCGGAATACCCGGGCTGGATGCTCGCCCTGCAAGGGCAGTATCGCGCCAAGCCGCCGGTCAAGGACTAGCCGGGCATGTCGTCCAAGCCCGACAGGTCAGGGTGTGAACCCGTGCACCGGTTCTGTGAACCAATGGGCGTAACCTGGCTCAAAAGACTATCTAGGATGACGCGATGCCGTCTGGACGTTCAATGATAAATGTAAAGAAGTGTGTGCTCGCCGCGGGATTGCTGGGTGCGGTGCTGAGTCCGGGCATCGCCGCCGCCGCACTGGGGGAGCCGGAGGCCTCGGTGAAAACCGACGTCGCGCGGCTGCAGGCCTCGATCAAGATGAATTCTCGTGCCGCCTATCGAGTGCACGAACTGGAGTTACCCTCCGGCACGCGGCTGCGCGAGTTCGTCGGAACGGACGGCAAAGTATTCGCGGTGGCATGGAATGGCCCCACCGTTCCGAATTTGCGGCAGGCTCTAGGACGTTACTTCGATTCCTACGTCACTGAGGCGAAGAACAAACACGCCGGCCATAACCGATTGCAAATCAGCCAAAGCGACCTGGTGGTGCAGTCGGGCGGACATATGCGCGCATTCTCGGGGCGAGCGTACCTGCCGCAATCCATTCCCGGCGGCGTCGACATCGGAGATTTGCACTGATGGCCAAGGGACAGCCTCGAATGGGCACGGCACTGCTGCGACTACTGCGCTGGAGCGCCTGTGTGGCGGTGTGCGCGTCGGCGGTCTCCTGCGGCGGCGGCGGCGGCGACCTTGCGCCCAGCCCCCCTCCGCCGCCTCCGACAAGTGCGAATGTGGCGGACGTCATCGTCGATTCGGGCCCCAGCAATACCTCGGTCAACACCCTGTTCACGTCGGTCACGCTGTGCGTCCCCGGCAGCACGACGGATTGTCAAACCATCGATCACATCCAGATCGACACCGCGTCTTTCGGGCTGCGCATTCTGGCGCCGGTATTGACCCTGAGCTTGCCGGTGCAGACCGCCTTGGACGGCAATCCGCTGGTGGAGTGCACCCAGTTCGCCGACGGCTACAGCTGGGGGCCGGTGGCGCAAGCGGACGTGCAAATCGCCGGCGAATCGGCCCCTTCCGTGGCCATTCAAGTCATCGGCGATCCAAACTTCACCAATGTGCCGGCGAATTGTTCCGGCACGGGTGCGGAAGAGGATACCGTCGCCGCGTTCGGGGCCAACGGCATCTTGGGTATCGGCGTGTTTGCGCAAGACTGCGGTCCCCAGTGCGTGAGCAGCACCAGTCCGGAGTTCTATTATTCGTGCACGGCGCTGACCTGCCAGGCCACCCTCGTGCCGCTCGCGAGTCAGGTGTCCAATCCGGTGAGCCTGTTTGCGACGGACAACAATGGCAGCATCCTTGAGCTGCCGAGCATCCCATCGGAGGGAGCGCTGTCGGCCTCCGGTTCGCTGATATTCGGCGTCGATACTCAGGCGAACAATGCCTCGGGCAACGAAACTGTGTTGACCGTCGATCCGAACTTCGGATATCTCACCGCGGTGTTCAACGGTCAGTCCTTGAGCCAAAGTTTCATCGACGCAGGCTCGAACGGCAATTATTTCGACTCGAATATCGCGCCGTGCAGCGCGGCCGGTTTGTCGGGCTTCTACTGCCCGACAGGCACCCAGAATTTGACGGCCACGATGCAGGGCGTCAATGGAATGATGGCGACGGTTAATTTCAGCGTCACCAGCGCCCAGGTGATGTTCGACAACAATCCCAGCTTTACCGCCCTTCCCGAGCTCGCGGGCACCAACCCTCTGCCGGGAAGCTTCGACTTTGGGCTGCCGTTCTACTATGGCCGCCGCGTGTTCACCGTCCTGGAAGCACAGACCACAGCGGCCGGTGCCGGCCCCTATATTGCCTTCTGAACCAGCATGCTAGTCTTGTGTGAATATTTCCCAGATTCGGGGGAGAGAATTCATGCGAACATGGGTGTTGGGCGCCTGTGGCGCTGCGGCGTTCGCTGCAGCTTGGGGTGCAAACGCCGCCGATAAGCCGGCCGGCACTTCGCTGACCGATGCGCTCACGGTCATTCGGTCGCATCGCTTCGTGGATTTGACGCATGCGTTTGCGCCGGGGATTCCGCATTGGAAGGGCGCGCCGGATGAACGCGTCAAAACCTTGTACACCGTCGACAAGGATGGGTTTCGGATCAACGAGTACTGCCACATCGGTCAGTGGGGTACGCATGTGGATCCGCCGGCGCACTTTCACGCCGCGCTGCACACCGTCGATCAGATCGAGCCCAAAGACATGTTGATGCCGCTGGTGGTGATCGATGTTCACGAGAAGGCGGCCAAGAATCCGGACTACGTGCTGGCACTGGACGATATTCACGCGTGGGAGCAGCGTCATGGGCGAATCCCACGCGGCGCCTTCGTCGCCATGCGCACCGACTGGTCCAAGCGCTGGCCGAACGACGCGGCCCTGGCGAATAAAGACGCCGCGGGCGTATTCCACTATCCGGGCTGGAGCATGCCGGTGTTGAAATTGCTCTATGAGGATCGGGGCATTACCGCCTCCGGCCATGAGACCACGGACACCGATCCCGGGACCGCAACCACCAAGGATGATTACTCGCTCGAGTCCTACATACTCGGGACCAATCACTACCAGATCGAGCTGCTCGCGAATCTCGACCAGGTGCCCGAAGCCGGCGGACTGGTATGGATCACGTTTCCCAAGGTGGAGAATGGCTCGGGTTTCCCGGCACGCGTCATCGCAGTGGTGCCATGAACGCCGGCAGCGCCGTGTCGAAGTCGCCCATCGAGTACGAGGATGCCTCGCCCGAGGTGCGCGCCGTTTACGACGACATCATGGCGACCCGCAAGACGGATTGGGTCAACAATTACTGGAAGGTGCTGGCGAACCATCCGCCCACGCTGCGGCGCATGTGGGCCAATTCCAAAGAGGTGATGGGACCGGGGGCGCTCGATCCGCTCACCAAGGAATTGATTTACATGGCCGTCAGTGTGACCAATGGCTGCGGCTACTGCATTGCCTCTCATGGCGCCGCGGCCCGCAGGAAAGGCATGACGTCCGAGCAACATGCCGAGCTGGTGGCCATCATCGGGCTCGCCAATGAGACCAACGCCCACGCCGCGGCGCTGGATTTGCAGATCGACGACAAGTTTCGTTAATTCGAGGAATTCATCATGAATACCGTCAAGACCATGGCTACCAATGACGCCGCCGGCGCCAAGCACTATCGATGGAAGGACATACCCGAAGAGTCCATGAAGGGCACCATCACGCGCAAGCTGATTACCAGCGAACGCATGATGATCGCCCACGTGTTCCTCAAGAAAGGGGACGAGGTGCCGCAGCACGCGCATGAGAACGAGCAGATCACCTATATTCTTTCGGGCTCCCTGCATTTTTGGCTGGGCGACCGAGGCGAGCGTGAAATCACCATAGGCGCAGGCGAGGTGTTGGTGATCCCTTCCTACCTCCCGCATCGCGCATTGGCCATGGAGGATACGCTCGACGTCGACGTGTTCAATCCGCCGCGACAGGACTGGCTGGATGGCAGCGATGCGTACCTCCGTCGCTGAGGCGGCCGCATCCGCGGCGAATTATCATGTCGCGCCCGGGGTCAGTGCGGCACTGAAGAACTTCGTGCTTCCCGACAAGCTGGGCTTCGGCCTGGTGGCCGCGCCGGTGATGTTCTCCGCCGAGTGGTCGGACGGCGCCTGGGGCCGCGGCGAGCTCACGCCCTACGGACCGATCGAGATCCTGCCGGGCGCCCGGGCGCTGCACTACGGCGAACTCGTGTTCGAGGGCCTGAAGGCCTACAAGGTCGGCGATGGCAGCCCGAACTTGTTCCGGCCGCATGAGAACTGGCAGCGCCTGCAGCGTTCGGCGGAACGCCTGTCGATGCCGCCGGTCCCGGAAGGACTGTTCTTCGAGGCGATCGAGGCCATGGTGGGCAGTTGCCATCGATTCATTCCCCGCGAATCGGGACGCTCCCTGTATTTGCGGCCGTTCCTCTTCGGCACCGAGGCGGGCTATCTGCTGCGCAATTCCACCACCTTTCGCTTCATGCTCATCGCCAATCCGGTGGAAATTTATTCCTCGGGAGCGATGCGGGTCGCGATCGAACGCGATGATGTCCGCGCGGCCGTCGGCGGCGTCGGCACCGCCAAGGCCTCGGCGAACTATGCGGCGTCACTGCGGGCCTCGAATGCCGCGGTGGCGCGCGGCCTCACCGTGGCGCTGTGGCTCGACGCGCGGGAGCAGCGCTACATTCAGGAACTCTCGGGCATGAATCTGTTCGCGGTCATCAACGGTGAATTGCACACGCCGGCGCTCGACGGCGCGATTCTCCCCGGCATCACGCGGGACTCGCTGATCACGCTCGGCCGGCACCTGGGATACACCGTGCAGGAGCGGGCCATGGTGCTCGATGAGATGCTGGCGCAGATCGTGAGCGGCGAATGCACGGAAGTGTTTGCCTGCGGCACGGCCGCCATCTTGAGCCCCATCGGATTGCTCAAGGACCGCGATCGGCGCGAGTACCTGCCGAAGCGCGTCGACGCGGTCGCGGCGCAACTGCGCGAGGCGCTGCTGGCCATTCAAGAGCGGCGGGCGCCCGATCCCTTCGGCTGGACACGCGACGTCGCGCCTCTGCCCACTTGATCCGCGGCGGCGGCACGGGCAAGGCCCGGCCGCCGCACGGCTCGCTAGTGGCTCGCGGGCTTGCGGACGATCTTGCCGTCCTTCATGACGAAATCGATCTTGCGCAAGCCTTCGATATCCTCGAGGGGATTGGCCGGGGTCGCGACAATGTCCGCGCTCAAGCCTACAGCGATGCTGCCCCGCGTCTTATTGATGCGTAGCAGCTCCGCGGCGTTCGTGGTCATGGCGCGCAGAATGTCCATGGGCGCAACCCCGGCCGCGCGCCAGACCGCGAG
This sequence comes from Steroidobacteraceae bacterium, assembly GCA_035577165.1. Lineage (GTDB taxonomy): Bacteria > Pseudomonadota > Gammaproteobacteria > Steroidobacterales > Steroidobacteraceae > Bog-1198. The sequence goes on from DATLVV010000116.1 coordinate 5,302, forward strand.
ATAGTCGAACATCAAATCGGCCCGCGTGCGTCCGGGCATGTCGATCACCGTATCGCTGCCGAAGGCCATGCGCACACCGACCCGATTGGCGCGCTTGAGCCGGTCGATGATCTTCGGGGCGAGCACCGTCGGTTCAGGCAGGATGCCCCCGGAAGTCCCCACGATGTCGAGGTGGGCGCGCGGAAAGTCGGTGCCGACGAGGAATATGCCCTTGTCCTTCATCCGCTTCATCTGCGCGTCGGTCAGATCGAAGCCATGCTCGATCGAGTCCACCCCGGCTTCGATGGCGTTTTCGAGCGCATCGCCGGCGTACACATGCACGGCCACGGGAATGCCGGCGCGATGTGCTTCATCGACCGCGGCGCGAAATTCTTCGATCGAATAGTGATAAGGATTATTGTCCGCGACCAATTTGATCACGCCTGCGCCATAGTAGATGTTGGTGCGCACGGCCTTGCGTATTTCGGCCGGGCCATCCGCATCGATGTACTCGAACTGCCAGAACGGCCCCTGCTTCGGCGGAATGTTGTGCGACTGGCCGCCGAAGGGCGCGATGATCTTGCCCGAGTCAATGATGGTGGGGCCGACGAACCAACCGGATTCGATCGCCCGGCGCACGTCGCTCATCGCCCATTCGGCGCTGTTGCCGACGTCGCGCAGGGTGGTGAAGCCGGCGCGCAGCACTTCCATGGAATTGTGCAGGCCGCGCAGGCCGCGCAGCGTTGAGCTCTGATTCAGATAGAAGGATTCGAACGGCGCGTCCCCCTCGATCTCGGTCAGCGTCATGTGAGTGTGCGCATCGATGAGACCGGGCGTGAGCCACTCATGCGACAGGTCGATGACCTCGGCGCCGGCCGGGATCGCGAGACCCGCCCCCATGGCCTTGATCTTGCCGCCCTCCACCAGGATGACCTGGTCCTTGGCGCTGACGCCGTGCGCCGGGTCGATGACCGTCCCGGCGCGGATCGCCACGACCTGCGCATACAGCGGCGCCGTGATCAATAGCAGAAGCGATGCAAGCAGAGTTTTCATGGGTCAGAACTTGTAGTTCACGTGCATCTTGAACCAGCGCGGCATGCCGGGATAAACCTGCGCCAGGCCGTTGATGGAGGTGTTGTCGAAGCCCATCACGCCGTAATGCTTGTCGGCGAGGTTTTCGACCGATGCGCCCACTTCCATTTTGTCTTGCAGCCACGAGTAATTGACCCGGGCGTTGGCAACGCCGAAGGCCGGCTGTTCCACCACCGGCACATC
>DATLVV010000117.1:0-8747 GCA_035577165.1 Steroidobacteraceae bacterium
CCTTGACGAGAATAGAACATATATTCTAATTAGGAAAAGACTAGGCGTTTTCAGCCCTCGGGTCAAGTCGATCCATTTAAGTTTGACGGCAGCGCCGTGGCTTGGCTAATCTACGAATAGAACACCCATTCTGAATTATACGGCCGCGGCAGCGCGACGGGGGCGGGGAATGACTACGCGGCGTCAGGCTGGAATCGTGCAGGGCATCATCTTGTCACTCGTGACATTTCTTCCCATTATGGCCACGGTTTCGCTCGCACCCGGCATACCGTTGTTCCTCAATCACTTCAAGAACGTGGCTCACGTCAATACGCTCGTACCCATGTTGATCACCGTGCCCGCAGTGATGATTGCCCTCGCTTCACCCTTCGCCGGCGCCTTGAGCGATGCCGTCGGACGAAAGCGTGTGCTGTTGACGGCGGTGGCAATATACGGCGTCTGCGGGATGGCACCGTTGTTGCTCGACAACATATATGCGCTCCTCGTCAGCCGTGTTGGTGTCGGTGCGGCCGAAGGCATGTTGATGACGGTCGGCAAGACGCTCATTGGAGATTATTTTGCAGGCGAGCGTCGCCAGCGCTGGATCGGTTACCAATCTGGCATCGACGCCTGCCTGGGTTCACTAACCTGGCTGCTTGGCGGCGTTCTTGCCGGCGGCAGCTGGCGCGGCCCGTTTCTTCTTTACACTATCTCGGTGCCGATGTTCTTCGCCGTGCTGCTGCTCTTGTGGGATACAGCTCCACCCGCGGCTGGTACCGCGAAGCATTCCCCCGCGGTCACGAAATTTCCATGGCGTATCATGAGCATAGTATTCGGCATCACGCTTCTGACGAGCCTGATGTATTTCTCGTATCCGGTGAACATCGCGAAGGCGCTGCGTGACCTGGGAATCGATTCGTCCGGGCGCATCGGCGCACTCACCGCCATTGCGAGCCTCGGCACGCCGTTGGGTGCCTTGCTCTACGCGCGCTCACGCGTGCGCAGCAGCCCCATTCTGATCGGCATCGCGCTTGGCTGCATTGGCATTGCGTTCATCGGCATTGGCCTGGCGCACGACTACCGGCTGGCGATCGCATTTGGATTCCTCGAGCAAGTGGGCAATGGGATTGCCGGGGCTGCAACGGTGACCTGGACCTTGAGTTGCCTGCCCTTTGAACACCGTGGGCGCGGAATGGGCATCTGGAGCGCCTTCCTCGTGGCGGGCATCTTCCTGAGTCCGATGGTGTTCGGCTTGATTTCAAGCCAAACCGGCGGTACCGCCACCGGCTTCCTTTACCTCGGAATCGTCTGCGTCGCCGCGTCGCTTGTGATCGGCGGTCTGCGCAGCCTGCGATTCAACGGCGCTGCCTCGGCGGCTTACTGAGGCGCCAGTAACACGGTCCTGACCGTGGCCGCGCGGCGTTGGATGTCCGCTGGTGTAAAAACTAGAAGATATGTTCTAATATGGCTCTGGCCTTGCCGCCCGTGACGATAATCTTATCGGCCGAAAGCGCATGGCAAGCGACTGAGGGGGTGTTTTTTGCCTGACCAACACGCACTGATCATTGGCGGAGGTTTCGCCGGGATGGCTGCCGCCATTAAATTGCGCGAGCTGGGCTGGGCCGCGGATTTGATTGAAATAGACCCGCTCTGGAGAGTTTACGGCGCCGGAATCAGCATTACCGGCCCGACCTACCGCGCCGCAAGACGCCTTGGCATTGCCGATGAGCTGCGGTCCCGCGGATTTCCGAGCGACAGCGGAGTGCGCATATGCGCGCCGAACGGTCACGTGGTTGCCGAAATTCCATCTCAACCCATTGAACCCGGATTGCCGACCCATGGCGGCATCATGCGCCCGGTGCTGCACGAGATATTGCAGGCCCGCACGCGGGCCGCCGGCGCTCAGGTGCGGTTGGGCGTCACTTTGACGAGCTTCACCGAGACCGGAGATCACGTTCGGGTTGTGACCAGCGATGGCCAGGAGAAGGACTATTCACTGGTCGTTGCGGCAGACGGAGTATTTTCGCGAACACGAAATCTCCTGTTCCCTGAAGCGCCGCTGCCGACGTACACCGGCCAGTACTGTTGGCGCCTGACGGCCGAAAGGCCGCCCGAGATCGACGGTGTGCATTTCTATATGGCGGGCTCGATTACCGCAGGTGTCATGCCCACCTCACAGTCCCAGATGTACATGTTTTTGCTGCAGGCGGAGCCGGTGAAGATCAGACTCGAGGAGGCCACTCAATGGCAACGTCTCAAAGATCTCATGGCGCCATTCTCAGGTCTCTTGGGCAAGCTGCGTGACGGCCTTTCCGCCGGCTCGCCCATCATCTGTCGTCCACTCGAGGCAATCTTGCTTCCCAAACCCTGGCACCGGGGGCGAGTGCTCCTGATTGGCGACGCCGTGCATGCGACCACACCTCATCTTGCGTCCGGGGCCGGGATCGCGATGGAAGATGCCTTGGTTTTGGCCGAGGAGCTGGCACGCAACGAGCCAGTTTCGCTCGCGCTGGATCGTTTCGAGGCGAGGCGCTGGGAGCGCTGCCGAATGGTGGTCGAGAATTCCGTTCGCATCGGCCAAATGGAGCAGACTCACGCCGATCCTGGCGCCTTGAAGATGCTGATGGCCGAATCGGAAGCGGCCCTGCGTGAGGACATTTGAGCCCCTTTTGCTCGGTCTGTTGGCACCGACGGCGATGCAGTCCCTGGGCTGGCCGAAACGAACTTGCATGCGTATTCTCACTGTCTGGTGCCAGGAATCGCCAGGGGGCTGGATGAATTTGACCATTCAAGGACGTCTGACTCGCCGACTCGATCAACCGCGAGGGGCGTGTGCTTTGATTGCGATCAAGGAGCGTTCGCGCTGCAAGACGCGCCTGTCGGAGGCGCTTGGTCCGGCGGCGCGCCTTGAACTCGTGCGCTCGATGCTCACGGCGGTGTTGTCAGCCGCGCGTGGCGCACATACGGTGCGCCAGATCATTGTCGTCAGCCCCGAGCGCGACTCCGTGCCCGCAGACGTCCCCGTGCTGGCCGATACCGGCGACTGCCTCAACGGCGCCCTGACGCAGGCCCATCGGGTGCTGCGCGAATTCGGTTGCCGGGAAGTGGTGATCCTGCCGGCCGATCTGCCGATGATTACTGCGGCTGACATCGACGCGTTGGTCCGTGCCGGCCGGCAACGCGGCTTTGCCATCGCGTCGGACGCATCCGGGGTGGGTACGAACGCACTGTGCCTCGCGTCAGCGCATCCCTTCCGTTTCCAATTCGGCCCCGACAGCCTGCGGCTGCATCTCAGGGAGGCGGAACGCGCCGGCTTGGGTGCCCAGATGGTCCGCCTTCCTGGTTTGGAATTCGACGTGGACTCGCCGGCCGACCTCGACCGGCTGGATCGACAGCAGTGGCTCGCGCGACTTCAAGCCTAATCTCACTGCTGCGCGCAGCCGAGGCCGGACGGCGGCCCGATGCGGCCGAGGCGCTGACATTCCTGGTCGATGCGCCAACCGCCGAACTGTTGCCGGTGGCGGAATCCCTGACGCTGGCCGGGTTCGGCGAGACGGTGACCTATTCGCGCAAAGTATTCATTCCCCTCACGCAACTGTGCCGCGACGTTTGCCACTACTGCACGTTCGCCAAGGCACCGCGGCACCTCAAAGGAGCGTATCTCACCGCCGAGGAGGTACTCGCGATAGCGCTCGCGGGGAAGGCCGCCGATTGTAAGGAAGCACTCTTCACGCTCGGTGACAAACCAGAAGCGCGCTATGCAGTGGCCCGTACGGCTCTCGAGGCTGCAGGTGCGGCCAGCACACTGGATTACTTGGAGCGCATGGCCAGACTGGTGCTGGATGAGACCGGGCTGCTGCCCCATCTGAACCCCGGCGTCATGGACTCTGCTGATCTGCGCCGGCTTCGGCCGGTGAGTGCGTCGATGGGATTGATGCTCGAGAGCGCTTCGATGCGCTTATGCGAGCGCGGTGCTCCGCATTTCGGGTCGCCCGATAAGCTCCCGGCGAAGCGGCTCGCAACTCTCCAGGCCGCCGGTGAACTCGGCATTGCGATGACCACCGGCCTGCTGATCGGCATTGGTGAAACGCGTCGCGAGCGCATCGAGTCGCTGCTGGCGCTGCGCGCCGTGCAGGATACGCACGGCCATCTGCAAGAACTCATCATCCAGAATTTCAGGGCCAAGCCCGGCACCAAAATGGCCAAGGCGCCCGAGCCGGCTCTCGAAGAGCAGCTCTGGACGATCGCGGTGGCGCGCCTGCTGTTCGGACCGAACATGTCGATTCAAGCGCCGCCCAACTTACGGCGCGAAGAACTCGACAGCCTGGTGCGCGCCGGCGTGAACGACTGGGGCGGCGTGTCGCCGGTGACGCCCGACCACGTGAACCCCGAAGCGCCCTGGCCGCATCTCACGGATCTCGCGCGCGCCACCGGCGCCGCGGGGCGGAATCTGATCGAGCGTCTGGCCCTGGTGCCCGCCTATGCAGCGCGGCCGGAGGCGTGGACGGATCCGGCCATCACGCCGCGCGTACGCCGCTTCAGCGACAGTCGCGGCTTCGCGCGTCCGGATCGCTGGTACGCTGGCTTGGGGTGCGAATTGCCGCCGATCGTGTCGCGCTGGATATCGGCCGCCCACGGGCGCACGGAGCCTGCAGCCACGCCTCGGCAGACCGAAGTGCCGCACGTTGGCGCGCCGCAGGCTGATGCAGCGCTGCAGCGTGGTGATCGCGCCGCGGAACTCAAGGCGATCATCGGGGCGGCCAGCGCAGGGCATGCGCTGAGCGAAGCTCATATAGTGCGCCTCTTCAGTGTCGAAGGTCGCGATCTCGATGAGGTAATCGCCGCCGCGGACCGCTTGCGCCGCGAATCGGTGGGCGACACGGTCACCTACGTCATCAATCGGAACATCAACTACACCAACATCTGCCTGTACCACTGTGGCTTCTGCGCATTCTCGAAAGGCCGCGGGTCCAAGAATCTGCGCGGCCCCGCCTACAATCTCGAACTCGACGAAGTGGCGCGCCGCACGGTCGAGGCGGCGGCCGCGGGCGCGACCGAGGTATGCCTGCAGGGCGGCATCCACCCCAGCTTCACGGGCCACACCTACTTGAATATTGTTCGTGCCGTCAAGGAGGCGGTGCCGTGGATGCATGTGCACGCCTTTTCGCCGTTGGAGATTCAGCATGGCGCGAGCACTCTCGATCTGCCGCTCGCGACCTATCTGGAGCAGCTGCGTGATGCGGGACTCTCAACGCTGCCCGGCACGGCCGCTGAGATTCTGGACGACGAGATCCGCGCCGTCATCTGCCCGGACAAGCTGCGGACCGAGGAATGGCTGGACGTGATCGGCACGGCGCATGACGTGGGTCTACGGACCACGGCCACCATCATGTACGGGCACGTCGAGCAGCCCGTGCACTGGGCCCGACATCTGCTGCGCCTGCGCGCGCTGCAGGAGCGTACCGGCGGCATCAGTGAATTCGTGCCGCTGGGGTACGTGCACATGGAGGCGCCGCTGTGGCGCCAAGGGCGAACGCGCTCGGGCCCGACTCTTCGCGAGGCCGTACTCATGCATGCCGTGCCACGGCTGGTGTTGCATCCGCTCATCAGAAATATCCAGACGTCCTGGGTGAAGATGGGCGGCGAGGGTGCCGCGCTATGCCTGGACGCGGGCGCGAATGATCTGGGTGGCACGCTCATGAATGAGTCGATCACTCGCGCGGCCGGCGGCGTTCATGGACAGGAACTCGATGCTGCGCATCTTCAGGCCCTGGCGGGTCGCATCGGCCGTCCGACACGGCAGCGCAGTACACTCTACGGTACTCCCGGCGAGGCACCTGCGGACGCCGATCAGGTGTTGCCCAAGCTGCGTGCCGCCTTTGCCTAAGCCGGTACCGGACTCATCGCCGAGCCTCGCTGCCGAGCTGCGCCTCTTCGCATTGCCCGATTTTCCGCAGGTCGCGGCCGGCGACGACCTCGCCGCCTTGACCGCCGAAGCACTGGCGCGCGCCGGGTTCGTGCTGCGCACCAACGATGTGCTGGTGTTCGCGCAGAAAGTGATATCCAAGGCCGAGGGCCGGCGGATCGCTCTGGCCGACGTGGTGCCGAGTGCGAGAGCGCTCGAGCTGGCGCGGATGGTGCAGAAGGATCCGCGGCTCGTCGAACTGGTGCTGCGCGAATCGAGGCGTGTGGTCAGGTCCGCCAAAGACGTCCTGATCGTCGAGCACCGACTGGGACTCATCATGGCGAACGCAGGTGTCGATCAATCCAACGTCGCTGACCCTGCGGGCGGCGAGTTTGCCCTGCTCTTGCCCGAGGACCCGGATGCTAGTGCCGCGCGCTTACGCGAGCGGCTGCGCATTCTGACCGGCTGCGAGCCGGGCATCGTGGTGAGCGACAGTTTCGGGCGTGCCTGGCGCGTGGGCACGGTGGGCGTGGCCATCGGGTGCGCGGGATTTCCCGCGACGCTCGACCTGCGCGGTCAGACCGATCTGTTCGGGCGTCCTTTGCGAGTCACCGTGGTCGGTCACGCCGACGAGATCGCGTCGGCCGCTTCGATACTGATGGGTCAGGCGAACGAGGCACGTCCCGTGATTCTGGTGCGCGGCCTGACATTGCGAGCACCCCATCAGCCGGCTGCAGCGCTCATTCGACCATCGCAGCAGGATCTCTTCCGGTGACCGGCCACATCGTCGCGCTTAGCGGGGGGGTGGGCGGCGCCAAGCTCGCGCATGGCTTGAGCCTGGCGCTGCCGCCGGAAGAGCTGTCCATCATCGTGAACACCGGCGATGACTTCAGGCATCTGGGTCTTCACATCGCGCCTGATCTTGATTCTGTGCTGTATGCCTTGGCGGGGTGGTCCGATCCGGCCAGAGGCTGGGGACGTCGCGATGAGACTTGGACATTCATGGAGGCGCTCAAGGGATTGGGCGGGGAAGTCTGGTTTCAGCTCGGCGACGGCGATCTCGCCATGCACGTGGAGCGCAGCTGGCGACTGGCGCAGGGCGCCGGTTTGAGCGAAGTCACGGCGCACCTATGCCGCGCACTCGGCATTGCCACCCGGGTACTGCCCATGAGCGACGATGCCGTGCGCACGCGCGTTCGGACCGCAGAAGGATGGCTCGATTTCCAGGAATACTTCGTCCATCGACGATGCAAACCTGCCGTGCGAGAGTTTCTGTTTGCGGGTGCCGAGACGGCACGCGCGCAGCCTGACGCGCTGGCTGCACTCGAACGCCGCGACCTGCGCGCCATCATCATTTGTCCCTCGAATCCTTTCGTCAGCGTCGAGCCCATCCTCGCGGTGCCGGGCCTTCGCGCTGCGATACGGCAGTCGCAAGCACCGGTTGTTGCCGTCACGCCCATCATCGGCGGCAAGGCCATCAAAGGTCCCGCCGCTAAAATGATGAGCGAGCTCGGTCTCGATGTCAGCGGAGCGGCGGTCGCCCGGCGTTACGCGGGCCTCATCGATGGGTTCGTCATCGACCGGTCGGATGAATTTCCGGACCCGCTGCCGGGCGTCACATTCTTCAGCGCCGCAACGCTCATGAATTCCACCGCCGATCGCTTGCGGCTGGCACGCGCCGTGCTGCAAGCGGCCGACACGCTCCGCGCAACACCGGCATGACGTACCACCTGCATCGCGACAAGTGCAGGGCGAGCTCAGCCGTCGTGGGGTAGCCCGGCCTGTCTCCTCAAGGTCGCATAATGCCGATCGCGGGCGTATCGTATGAGGGTGGAGCCGCGATATTAAGCAACATCGACGTGGAGGACACCATGGCGGAACCGAACAAGTCTCAAGACCTTCCAGCTTGGATCAAAGATCACCTCGCGCGTTATATCGCCACTGACGGCGCGGACGGGTACTTGTGGGACGCGAGCCTCGGCGGCGGCAAGGGACTGGTGCCCACGCTATTGCTGACGACCATCGGGCGTAAGTCCGGACGAGAATTGACCTTGCCGTTGATATTTGGTCGCTCCGGTCCCAACTACGTCGTGGTCGCCTCCAAGGGCGGCGCGCCGACCCATCCGGCCTGGTACATGAATCTTCAAGCCAACCCCAAGATCAAGGTGCAGGTTAAGGCCGAGAAGTTCACGGCGCAGGCACACACCGCGGAGGCCGCCGAGCGGGCAACGCTCTGGCCGATGATGGTGGAGATCTATGGCCCGTACGCCGAATACCAGACCAAGACCGACCGGCAGATTCCCGTCGTCGTCTTGAAACCGGTCTGACACGAGAGCAGCAGCGGGCGCGCGAGGTCCAGGCCGCGCGCGTACGGATCGCACTCTTCAGACGATTTCCGCCGGCAGGGAAACAAAACCCCGAAAACGCGCCCGCGCGCCACGCTGTCCCTCGCCCCGCAGACGCAGCCCGGGCAGTTTTTGCAGCACTCGGAGCACGGCGACCTGCGCCTCCAAGCGCGCCACTCCCATGCCGACGCACGCGTGAGCGCCGGCGGCAAACGCGAGATGCCGATTGGGCTTGCGGGTGATGTCGAAGAGATCCGGCTGCGCAAACTCTTCCGGATCACGGTTGGCCGCGCCGATGCACAGGGTGAGATATGTACCTGCCTCCAGCGCGACGCCGCCGATCGTCACCCGTTCGCTGACCAGCCGGTTTCCCAGCTGGTTGGGGCTCTCCAGCCGCAAGCACTCCTCGATCGCAGAACCCATCAGCGTGTGATCCTCGACCAGGCGTTGCGCCGCAGCTGGTGTGCGCAGCAACAGGTGCAGGGCGTTGCCGATGATGTTGGTCGTTGTCTCATGCC
>DATLVV010000118.1:0-5157 GCA_035577165.1 Steroidobacteraceae bacterium
GATGGCCGCGGTCGCGTGGCCGGGCAGGTCGATTTCCGGGACTATCTGCACATGGCGGGCGGCCGCAAAGCGCACGATGTCGCGGATGTCGTCCTGAGTGTAGAAGCCGCCGTAGCGCGCGCCGCTCGGTTCGATCCGCCAGGCACCGACGGTCGTCAGGCGCGGATATTTGCGAATCTCGATCCGCCAACCCTGATCGTCGGTCAGATGCCATTGCAATACATTGAGCTTGTGCCAGGCCATCCACTCGATCATGGAGCGAATGAAGGCGGGCGACTGGAAATGCCGCGCGGAGTCGAGCATCAGGCCGCGCCATCGGTACTGCGGCGCATCGCGAATGCTTTGCACCGGGATGCGGCCGGCATCGGCGCCCGGCGGCAGCAGTTGCCAGAGAGTGACGGCGCCGTAGAACAGACCCGCCGCGGTGCCGGCGCTGACCGTGATCCGCTGCGGGGTCACTTCGAGTTCGTAAGCTTCCGGTCCGAGTCCCTTGGCGCGGCGGAACTCAATCGTGTCGGCGTTTGCGCCGACGCTGCCAGGGCGGTCGGAGGGGGTGACGACCGGCAAGGTTCTGCCGTTGGTGCGAGCCCATAAGTCGGCAAGATAACGGGCCGCCGCGCGCGCATCGCGATCCTGCGCGGGTGCCCGGATCAGCGTGCCCGGTCCGACATTGAAGGAGCCAGACCCTGGGACGACCTCGACGGGCTCCGGTATGACTCCACCCTGCGCCGACCATGGCAGAGCGAGGCTAAAAAAAAGGGCGGCGGTCTGCGCCGCCGCCCTCGATCTTCGTCCCATTCTCGATCCATTCCGCACGACTCACACTCTACTTGATCGCCTCGTGCGGCGGCCGACGTTGACCTACAGCTTGAAGCGGAAGTTCAGATAGTACTGCGAGCCGTTCTTGTAGAAAGCCCGAGGCTGCGTCGTGTTCAAGGCATAGTACTTGAGGGTCGGATTGTTCAAGTTCATGCCGTCGAACGTGATCGAGAAGTGATCGTTCATCGTGTATCCGAGCGATGCGGACAGGGTGCCGATGGCATCCTGGGTAAACGCAGAGCTGCGATCAAGGCCGCTGTAGAACGCCGACCGATAGTTGTACGCAATCCGGGCGTTGAACATCTTGTTCTCGAAGTAGCCGCTCACGTTGTAGGTATTTTTCGACGTGCCCACCAGCCGGTCATCCCCGTTGGGGGCCACACCTTCGGTCTGCTTGCCGTCCGCGTAGGTGTAATTGGCGTTGATGCCGAGGTTGTCCGTGAACGCCTGCTGATAGGCGAGTTCGATGCCGTCGACCTTGCCCTTGGCATTGACGGGTACCGTCAAGTTGTAGTTTACCGCGCAGCCGGTTGGGCACAGCGAATCGTAGGTGGTATAGGTCTTGGTCTCGGAGCCGTAGCTGACGTAGTTGCGCAAATCCATGTAGAAGACCGTCGCCGCGAGCAGCGAGCGCTTCGCGAAATACCACTCGAGGCCTGCATCAAGGTTGGTGGAACGGATCGGTTTCAAGTCCGGGTTGCCGCCCGAACCGCCGCCGGTTCCGCCCACGACTCCAGGAGGCGAGAGGTCGGTGAAACCTGCGAGCGCGGAGTAATCGGCACGCGTCATTGTCTCCGACGCTGCGAATCGCGCGACGAGTTCCGGGCTCAAGTCGAGTTTCAGGTTCGCGCTCGGCAGCACGTCATTGTAAGTGTGCGACACCGGAATGCCGATGAACGGCCCGAATGCCGACGTCAAGATGGCGCCCGGAGTGGTCGGATCCACCTGGGTGTAGGTGACCACATCTTCCTGGGTGTGGACGAATCGCACGCCCACGTTTGCGGCCCAATTGTCACCCTTGAGATCCGCCTGCACATAAGCCGCGGTGTCCTTTTCGTGCACCTGGAACAGGTACTGGTAGTACTCGCGCGCGAGCGGATCGCGATTCACATTGGCGGGACTGTTGTATGCAGCCAGCTGTTCCGGCGTCCAATACCAGATGCCGGTCGGAATATCGCCGCCGAAGGTGTGGAAATTCGACGGATAGTTCGAGAAGGTGGTCGGATAGGCCGATGGGCTTGTATTCAGCGGGCCCTGGGCAATGGCGTCGTCGGACGTGCGGTCATGGGCTTCATAGCGCACGCCGAACTTGAGGTCCTGCCAGGCGCCATTGTCGATCTTGTAATCGCTGTCGATCTTCGCCCACTTTTCCTTGTCTTTGACGTCGATGTTTTGAGCGCCGAAAATCCAGCCGAAGGTCACCGGCACGCCGCCCGGAGTCGGCGTCGTGTTATTGGTATTGCCGAGGTTGAAGTTGGGACCGGTGCCGAGTCCGTTCAGTTGGTAACCGGCTCCGCTGCCGTTTCCGGGGTTGGTCTCCGACACATCCTGGGTGGGCGTCTTGCCGTCGCCCCAGGAATATCCCACCTGGCCGAGGAAGGACAGAACGTTGCTGGCCTTCCATTCCGCGTCGAGATTGACGAAATTGGCAGTCGCGGATTCGTCAGGCCGCGAGATTTGGTCGTAGACACCATAGAGCGTGCCGGGGACGGCGCTGAAGTTGGCTTTGGTCAGCGTGTTGTTCTGAACGACGTAACCCGGGTCCGGAGCCTGCCCGGCACCCGAGCCGACAAAGTGCGTCGACCACAACAAGTAGTTGCGGTTGTAGTTGGCGGCCTCGAGCTTCGACATGAAGCCTGACAGGTCGAAGGTGAGATCGTCGGTGGGCTTGAATTCGAGGTCGAGGATGCCGCCGGTGCGCTTGCGCTCCTGAGTGAAGAACGCGGCGCCTATATCCGTCGGATACTGCACGCCGGACAGATCCGGGTGCGCGGTCGCTATCGGGCTGCCGGGTGCGATGGTGTCGTAACCCAGGACTTCGACGCCGTCGCGGCGCAAATGCCGGGTCTCGGAGAACAACTGCAGCATCACGCCGAAGTTTCCGGCATCGTTCTTGAAATTGCCGAGCGCGCTGTATTGTCCGTCCGTCTTCTCGGGCAGATCCGCGTACACGGCGCCCACCGACGCCTCGAGCGTGAACTCCTTGGTGAAGTCGAGCGGCTTGCGGGTGACGATGTTGACCGAACCGGCCACGCCGCCTTCGACAAGCGATGCGCTGGAACTCTTTTCCACCACGACCTTGCTGACGATCTCGGAGGGGAGCAGGGTGTAGCTGACGCTGCGTCCGACGGTCTGGACCTGATCCAGTACGAACCAGTCGCCGGAGGCCACGCCGTGTCCATTGATCAAGGTTTGCGTCAAACTGGGATTCGTGCCGCGCATGCTGATGCGGTCGTTCTCGTCGAAGCCGCCTTCGTTGGCGCCGGCGGCGCTGGTGGTGACGCCCGGCAGCCGCGCCAGGGAGTCAGCCACGTTCTTATCCGGCATCTTGCCAATATCCTCGGCCGTTATGACTTCCGTGAGTTGGATCGCCGCGCGTTTGCTGTCGAGGGACTCCTCGAGAGATTTGCGGATGCCGGTGACGACGATTTCTTCAAGTGCGCTGTCGGCCGCCGGGGCCGCAAACGTCAACGCCGGAGGCACGAGCATCGCGAGACCGAGTGCCGACTTGACCGCCAACGCGATCCGATTCATATAGAGATCCCCTGTTCGATTCATACAATGCCCCCTGTCCTGTCACCAATTCGGTTTGAATTCGTTGCTGCCGGTGTGCGGTGGCCGTTGTCCGTTCGCTTGACTCATCCCGTCGAGCCATCGATCCACCCACACCAGTTAAGGCCCAATATAATACCAATTTTCAAAATCTGCTAGTGCCGTGTAATAAAGACATCATAGCATCTTAAATATTCAATAAAATTAATAAGTTGAAGTAAAATGTCATTGGTTGTTGTTCTAAAAGTGGTATTTGTTTGGTATTGTTCAGATGTCTGAGAACATACCGGATGCGCGATTCAATCCCATGACATCTCTCGCCAAAGCAGTGGGCCCGCTTGACGGTCGCGGCAATTTGCCGCTGTACCAGGAGCTGCAGCGGGCGCTGCGCAAGGCCATCGACAGCCGCATCCTCGGCCCCGACGATGCGCTGCCCTCGGAACGCGATCTGGCCACGGATTTCTCGGTGTCACGCATCACGGTGCGCAAGGCGCTCGATGGCCTGGTCGCCGACGGCTTGTTGGTGCGCCGGCAAGGCGCGGGCAATTTCGTTTCAGCGCGCGTCGACAAGAATTTCGCCATGTTGACGTCATTCTCCGAGGACATGCGCGCCCGCGGCCGCACGCCGCGCAGCGTGTGGCTGAAGCGCGCGGCGGGCACGGTCACCCCGGAAGAGGCGCTCGCCCTGCGCTTGAGTCCCGGCACACCGGTGTTTCGCTTCAATCGAATCCGCTATGCCGACGATGCGCCGATGGCGCTGGAATACGCGACCATCGTGGCCAGCGCGCTGCCGTCGCTCGAGGCCGTCGACGCGTCGCTGTATGAAGCGCTGGAGCGAGCCGGGCAACGCCCGGTGCGCGCCCTGCAGCGATTGCGCGCAGTTCTGCTGACCGACGATCAGGCCGAGTTGCTCAAGGCCAAAGCCGGCGACGCCGGTCTGTTGGTCGAACGGCTGGGTTCCTTGCCCGACGGGCGCGCGATCGAATTCTCACAATCGTTCTATCGCGGCGATACCTATGACTTCGTCGCTGAGTTGAGCGCCTCGACATGAGTGCTGCTCGCGCCATCCGTGTCGAGGACACCCGCATGTTCCAGGAGGCCGAGCGCGCGTCGGATGCAGTGCGGGCGCAATTGCAATGCGACGCCGCTGCGATCACGGCGATCGGCACGGCGGTGCGCCGCCTTGCGCCGCGCACGGTGATCACCTGCGCACGCGGCAGTTCCGATCATGCCGCAACCTTTGCGAAATATTTGATCGAGACGCGAGCCGGCGTGTTGACCGCTTCCGCCGCACCTTCCATAAGCTCGGTTTACGGCGTCTCGCAAGATCTGCGGGGCTGCCTGTTTATAGCGATTTCCCAGTCGGGGCGCAGCCCCGACCTGCTCGCCTCGGTGGCCGCCGCAAAATCCGCGGGGGCTACGATTCTCGCCTTGTGCAACAGTCCGGACGCGCCTCTGGTCGCGGCCGCGGATCTCGTGATCGAGTTGCGAGCCGGCGTCGAAACCAGCGTCGCCGCGACCAAATCCTATCTCGCCACCCTGGCTGCGCTGGTGCGGATGGTCGCC
>DATLVV010000119.1:0-2456 GCA_035577165.1 Steroidobacteraceae bacterium
TCCGCCACACCGAACCGTATATGCATATAACCAGGCGCCCCGGGCAGCACGCCGATCCTAAGTGTCAGCGCGGCGCGGCTGCGGTGAAAATCTTCTTCGGCAACAGGGTGTGCACGCCGACATTGCCGTCGACCAGCTGCGTGATGTCGGCGTCCACCGCGACGCTCGTCAACATGTAGGCGTCATCGCGGCTGAGATGCTTTTCTGCCACCAGGAACTCGATCATGTCGCGCACCGCGTGCTCCGCGGCTTCCTTCAAGTCTTTGCTGAACCCCATGGAGATGTAGTACTCGGGGGTCTCGGCGCGCGGCCATAATAGGTGTCGATCCTTGTGAACGACGAAGCGGAACGTGCCCGACAGGTAGGTTTCCAAAGCGGTGATGTCCACTTCGCCGTTGCCCTGACCGGCGTGACCGTCGCCGGCCTCGAACAGCGCGCCTTTGACGGCGACGGGTATGTATAGCGTGGTTCCGGCCACCAGTTCCTTGTTGTCCATGTTGCCTGCGTGCGCGAACGGCGGGGCACTATCGATCTTGCCGCCGGCCGGAGCGACCCCCATGCTGCCGAAGAAGGGGCGCAGCGGAAGATCGATGCCGGGGGCGAATCTGGCCAGCATTTTCTTGCGGTCGAGCGGAATGATCTTGTAGCGGCTGTAGGGATACTCCATGGGCAGGAATCCGCGGCCGAGCCCGAATCCATTGCACGCGAAGTCGACGTCAATATCGACTTTCAGGATCTGCACCTCGAGCACGTCGCCGGGTTCCGCCTCATCGATGAACACCGGTCCGGTCAAAATATGCCCGCCGGGCCCGATGTCCTTCACCTCGGCATAGATGGGGGCGGTGTAGGCCGGAATCTGCTCCGGCTTGACGCCGCCGCCGATCATGCGTTCCGGGGGACCACAGGTCGAAAGGGTCTGCATTCGAACCGTATCGCCGGAGTGTATGGTCAACACAGGTTTGGCCAAACCCGAGTAGTAGCCCCAGGCGACCGTGGCGGGAGTCGCCGACAGGGTGTAGTCGGCGGCCGGGAGCGGCGGCGCGGTGCCGATGAAGAGTCCGGCAAGGCACAGGGCCGGGCGCAAGGCGGGGAGTTGTCGCATGGTGAAGATTCCGTTCAGGTCGCGAGACGGGGTGGGACCCGCGCATTGGCGGCGCGTTCGAAGCCATGGCCGACTTGCAGCAGCAGACCGTCCTGGTTGCGATTTCCGACCAGGGTAATGCCGACGGGTAAACCGCTGACCAACCCCGCAGGCACCGTGAGGCTGGGGTATCCCGCGATCGCAGCCGCGCCGGCGATGGGCGACCAACCGCCGCCGCGGCGGTCGCCCCAGACAGGGTCGATCAGTTCCGCGGGCCCGTTGCTGGGTGCGAGCAGCACCTCGACGCCTTGTTGACTGAGCAGGTCCGCGAGCCCCTGAGTGTCGGCCGCCCGTTGCAGAGTCGCGAGCGCCTTGAGGTACGCAGCGTCGGTCAGCGGCCCATGCCCCTCGGCCATTTCAAAGATTTCCTGGCCGAAAACACTCAGCTCCTGGTCGGCATGGGCGCTGTTGAAGGCGATCAAATCGGCCAGCGTCTTGACGTTGACCTGGGCTGGATCGAGCGTCGCGAGGTAGTCATTGATGGACGCTTTGAACTCGAAGAGCAGCGCTTCCAACTCCGGCTCGTCCAGGTCGTCGAATGCCGCCGGCGGCTTCAGGTCGACAAGTACGGCGCCTTCGCGCTCGAGGACGGTCCTTGCATCGGCGTACAAGCGGGTGGTGTCGGGATGCGCTGCCTTGGGAACGGGCAGGGCGCCGATGCGCACGCCGCGCAGCCGAAATGACTCGAGGCCGCTGCCGTGGGTGCCGAATCCCAGCGGATGCTCGGCCATGGCCGCAGCCAGCAGCGCGGCATCGGCCACGGTGCGGCACATCGGACCCGCCGTATCCTGGCGGGGCGATATCGGCACCACGCCCTTGCCGCTGACCAAGCCCACCGTCGGCTTGAGTCCCACGAGGCCGTTCAGGGAGGAGGGCGACAGAATCGAGCCGTTGGTCTCCGTGCCGATGGCTGCCGCACAGAGACTGGCGGCCGCGCCCACGGCGGAGCCGGCACTGGAGCCGGAGGGATTGCGGTCGCGGGCATAGGCGTTTCGAGTCTGTCCGCCGAGGCCGCTCCAGCCACTGCACGAGCGCGTCGAGCGAAAATTCGCCCATTCGCTCAAGTTCGCCTTGCCCAGCACGATGGCGCCGGCGGCGCGCAGACGGCCGATGAGCGGCGCGTCGGCCGGCCGCAACGAGCGCGCCAAGGCCCAGGATCCGGCCGTCGTCGCTACCGGATCGCGAGTCTCGATATTGTCTTTGACCAGGATGGGGATGCCGTGCAACGGCCCGCGCAGCCTATTCTTCTTGCGTTCAGCGTCGAGAGTCCGGGCGGCGTCCAAGGCATTCGGGTTGAGCGCCAGCACCGATCGGT
>DATLVV010000120.1:0-6024 GCA_035577165.1 Steroidobacteraceae bacterium
GTCCCAAGGTCGTGAGGGTGCACCCCGGCGACGGCAAAGGACGCCAGGCTCGCCTTGTCGCGGGCCGTGCCCACGATGCGAAGCCCGGGGATCTTGCTCAACGCGGCCGTGGCGTGCTGCAGCAGGGCGGATTCGTGCGCCTGGGCGGCGTCGCGGTCCAGGTCCAGGATGAAATCCACCGCCGCCCCCAAGCCGACGGCGCCGGAGATATTAGGGGTGCCGGCCTCGAATTTATTGGGCAATCCGTTGTAGGTGGTCTTGGCGAACGTCACGGCCAGGATCATCTCGCCGCCGCCTTGCCACGGCGGCATGCGCTCGAGCAGCTGCTCGCGCCCGTACAGCACACCGACGCCGGTGGGACCGAACATCTTGTGGCCGGAGAACGCATAAAAATCGCAGCCCAGTTCCTGCACGTCGACCGGCATGTGTGAGACGGCTTGCGCGCCGTCTATCAAGGTGGCGATGCCGCGCGCCTTGGCGGCGGCGATCAGGCGCCGGATCGGCAGAACCGTGCCGAGCGCGTTCGATACATGCGCGCAGGCCAGCAAGCGCGTGCGGGGAGTCATCAGCGCCACGACCGCGTCGGCGTGCACCTCGCCGTGCGAATCGATGGGCGCGACAATGAGCGTCGCCCCCGTTTGCTCGCAAACCATCTGCCACGGAACGATATTGGCGTGATGCTCCAGATGAGTGATGAGGATCTCGTCGCCGGGTTGCAGCAGTGGCCGGGCATAGCTCTGCGCCACCAGATTGATCGCTTCGGTGGTGCCGCGCACGAAAACGACTTCGTGCCGCGAACGGGCATTGATGAACCGCACCAATCGGTCGCGCGCCGTTTCGTACAGCGACGTTGCTTCCTGACTCAGCGTGTGCACGCCGCGGTGGATGTTGGCATGGTGACGGCGTTCGTAGTCGTCAACGGCCTCGATGACCGAGTCGGGACGCTGCGCCGAGGCGCCGTTATCCAGATAGGCGAGCGGCCGGCCGCGCACGGTGCGCGCCAGAATGGGAAAGCGGCGGCGCACCGCGTGCACGTCGAAACTGGCGGGCCGGCCGGCCAATGCTGTGTTTTTCATCGGAAGTTCCGCAATCGTTGCGAGTCGGGTAACTGGGCAATCAAGGCGATTTCTATCGCCGCCCGCGCCGATGCCACCGACATGCCGGTGAGCGCATCGGCGAGAAATGCAAACACCAACAGGCTCTGCGCCGTGTCGCGGTCAAGGCCGCGCGAGAGCATGTAGAACAGCATGTTGGGGTCGAGCCGGCCGGTGGTTGCGCCGTGCGCGCACTTGACCTCATCGGCATGAATTTCGAGTTGCGGCCGCGTATCGATTTCGGCGGCGGGCGAGAGCAGCAGGCCGCGGCAGGATTGCTGCGATTGCGCGCGCATGGCGCCGGCGTTGACGATCACCTTGCTGTTGCAGATGACGCGGCTCGTGTCGCTGGCGATGGCGCGGGCCGTCTGATTGCTGCGCGTGTCGGGTGCCGCGTGGGTCACGAGATTGACGCAGTCGACGTGCCGTTCCTGGTGGCCGACCAGCAGCGCACAACTATCGAGAGAAGCGCCCGGTTTGTCGAGGTGCGCCTCCAGGGTGGTGCGCACCAGGCCGCCGCCGAGAACAATCGTGAATTGCTTGCACTGGCTGCCCTGGTCCTGGCGGATCGTGAGTGAATCCATGTGGGTGGCGTCGGCGCCCGTGGCGAACACGCGGTAGTGTTCGACCTGCGAATCGTGCCGCATGGCGATGTGCGTGTTGGAGTTGCTGAGAGGCGTGTGTTCGCCCTGCGCCACGTGGTGTTCGATGATCGTGGCGCTGGATCCCGGAGTCGCCTCGATGATGATGCGCGGGTATGCAATATTGCCGGCGCCTTCGGCCGCCGCCACGTGCAGGATGACCAACGGCATCGGCAGCCGACTGGTGATCTTGAGATACAGACCGTCGACGTACAGCGCGGTGTTGAGCAAAGCCCAGCGCTGCTGGTCGGCGTCGGACAGGGGTTCCTGGAAGCGCAGCAATGTGTCGGGATCGAGGCGCGCCACGTCCCGCAGGCTGTAGACCTCCACCCCGTTGATCAGGCCGTCGGGCGGCATCGACGGATAGCCGTTGACCATCAGCAGCGACGCGGCGCGGTCGGCCTTGTTCAGCAGCGCGAGCGACGCATTCGGTTCGATCTCGCCGCGAGTCTTGCACGGCGCATCGACGAAAGTCTGCGCGGCAAGGGCGCGCAGACTGGTATGCCGCCAGGTTTCATCACGCGTGGTCGGCAGGCCGAGCTTGAGAAATCGCTGCAGGGCTTGTTCGCGCAGCGGCAACAGCGGATCGGCGGCGCGGGTTCCCCATTGAGCGGCGAACGAGCGCAGCGCCGCCGACTGCGGCAGGGTGGGGGGATGCAGAATCGAGCTCATGCGACCTGCGACTCCAGCACCCAATCGTAGCCGCGCCGCTCGAGCTCGTGCGCGAGCGACCTGTCGCCCGACTTCATTATTCGCCCGCCCGACAGCACATGAATCCGGTCGGGCACGATGTAGTCGAGCAATCGCTGGTAATGGGTCACCAGCACGATGGCGCGCTTCGGATCGTTCAGGCTGTTGACTCCCGCGGCGACCACCTTGAGCGCATCTATGTCGAGCCCCGAATCGGTTTCATCCAATATGGCGAGCTTGGGTTCGAGCACCAGCATCTGCAGGACTTCATTGCGTTTCTTCTCGCCGCCCGAGAAGCCCTCGTTGACGCCGCGGGTGAGGAAGGACTCGCTCATGTGCATGACCTTCATCTTCTGCCGGATGAGCGTCAAGAATTCGTAGGCGTCGACTTCGGGTTCGCCGGCTGCTTTGCGTTTCGCATTCAATGCCGCCTTCAGCAGGTAGACATTGTTGACGCCGGGGATCTCAACCGGATATTGAAAGCCGAGAAACAAACCGGCCCGGGCGCGCTCTTCGGCGGGCATCGCCAGGAGATCGCGGCCCTCGTAGGTGACCGAACCGCCGGTGATCTCGTAGTCCTCGCGGCCCGCCAGCACCTGCGCAAGAGTGCTCTTGCCGGACCCGTTCGGGCCCATGATGGCGTGGATCTCGCCGGCATTGACCTCGAGATTGACGCCCTTGAGGATGTCTTTGCCCGCAACGCGGGCGCTCAAATCGGTAATTTTCAACAAGATTGCTTCTCCAAAGCCGCTAGCCGACGGCCCCTTCCAGACTCACGCTCAACAGATTCTGCGCCTCGACGGCGAATTCCATCGGCAGCTCCTTGAACACCACCTTGCAGAATCCGCTGACGATCATGTTGACCGCGTCCTCGGCCGATATGCCGCGCTGCAGGCAATAAAACAACTGATCCTCGCCGATCTTGGAGGTGCTGGCCTCATGCTCGACCGTCGCGGTCGGATTCTTGACCTCCATGTAGGGAAAGGTGTGCGCTGCGCACAGCGGTCCCATCAGCAGGGAATCGCATTGCGTGAAATTGCGCGCACCGGCGGCGCTCGGCAGAATCTTCACCAGGCCGCGGTAGGTGTTCTCGGCATGACCGGCCGAGATGCCCTTGGATACGATCGTGCTCTTGGTGTTGCGGCCGATATGGATCATCTTGGTGCCGGTATCCGCCTGCTGATAGTTGTTGGCGACCGCGACCGAATAGAATTCGCCCACGGAGTTCTCGCCCTTCAAGACGCAGCTCGGGTATTTCCAGGTGATGGCCGATCCGGTTTCCACCTGGGTCCAGGAAATCTTCGAATTGCGCCCGCGGCACTCGCCGCGCTTGGTGACAAAATTGTAGATGCCGCCCAGGCCGTTCTCGTCGCCCGGATACCAATTCTGCACCGTCGAGTACTTGATCTGCGCATTGTCGAGCGCGACGAGTTCCACCACCGCGGCGTGCAGCTGGTTCTCATCGCGCATCGGCGCCGTGCAGCCTTCCAAGTAGCTCACGGATGCGGCTTCCGCGGCGATGATCAAGGTGCGTTCGAATTGACCGGTCTTGGCGGCATTGATGCGGAAGTAAGTCGACAGCTCCATCGGGCAGCGCACCCCCGGCGGAACATAGACAAAGGAACCGTCGGAGAACACGGCCGAGTTCAATGCCGCGAAGAAGTTGTCGCCCGGCGGCACCACGCTGCCGAGATAGCGTTCTATGAGTTCCGGATGCTCGCGAACCGCATCCGAGAACGAACAGAAGATGACCCCGGCTTTACCCAGCTTCTCCTTGAAGGTGGTTGCAACGGAGACGCTGTCGAATACGGCATCGACCGCGACGCCGGCAAGACGCGCACGTTCGTGCAGGGGAATGCCCAGCTTGGCGTAGGTCGCCAGCAGCTTCGGATCCACCTCATCGATGCTCTTCGGAGCATTCGCCGGCGCCCGCGGCGCCGAGTAGTAGGAAATATCCTGGTAGTCGATGGGCTTGTAATGCACGTGCGCCCAGGTCGGCTCCTGCATGGTCAGCCAATGCCGGAATGCCTTCAAGCGCCACTCCAGCAGAAATTTCGGCTCGTGCTTTTTCTTGGAGATGGCGGTCACGACATCTTCGTCAAGTCCCGGCGGCAGGCTGTCGGACTCGATGTCGGTGATGAAGCCGTGCCGGTACTTCTGCGCGAGCAGGGCTTCGACGTCTTGGGATTTGCTGGCCACAGATATTTCCGGTTGCTGTTGGGTGTCAATCGCCGTCAGGGGTGCACGCGCATTTCCGACGCCAAATCGGCGACGCGCAGCATCGAGGAGTCCAGTCCCGCCAATTGGCGCAGCGTGACCTCCTCCAGGGCGCGCCGAATCGCGGCATTCACCCGTTGCCAGGCACCCCCGACTCTGCATTGGCGCTCGATGCCGCACTGGCTCGATGCGCCGCTGCATTCGGTGATCGCAATGGGTCCTTCGAATACGTCGAGAATCTGCGCTGCAGTAATTTGCTCGGGGCTGCGCGCCAGACGGTAGCCGCCGAGGGCGCCGCGCGAGGAAATCACCAGGCCCGCGCGCTGCAGTCCCTTGAGGACTTTGCTCACCGTGGGCCTCGAGAGGCGCGTGCGCTCCGCCAATTCCGCCGCAGCGCGATGCCGCGCCGGTTCTTGCGCTAAACTAGCGAGCACGACAGTCGCGTAGTCGGTCAATTTTCCCATTCGCAACATAAGGAAGTGCGCCTTGATTGAAACCTTTATGTAGGACTATTTTAGTCCTATTTAGTTCCCAATTCCACCCGCGGGGCGAATCCAGCCTGTATTTGCTATCCTTGGGTGAAATCCCGACAACCCTTATCAGCGAGACCCGCCATACATGAATACCGCAGAGCTAAGCGTCACAGCGCGCGCATTGGTTGCAAAAAATAGAGGAATTCTGGCCGCCGACGAGAGTACGAGCACCATCAAGAAGCGTTTCGACAGCATCAAACTGGACTCCACGGAGGAGAATCGGCGGGCCTACCGTGAAATGCTGTTCACTGCGCCGGGCGCCCAGGAATTCATCAGCGGCGTAATCATGTATGACGAGACCTTGCGGCAAAAAACCAAGGAAGGGGTGCCGTTCCCGGGCTACCTCGCGCAGCATGGAATGTTGCCCGGCATCAAAGTCGACATGGGGGCGAAACCGCTGGCCGGCTTTGCCGGTGAAACCATCACCGAGGGGCTCGATGGGCTGCGCGAGCGGCTCGCCGAGTACTACAAATTGGGGGCGAAATTCGCCAAATGGCGCGCAGTGATCGATATCGGATCAGGCATTCCCAGCCGTTATGCGATCGACGCCAATGCCGAGGCCCTGGCGCGCTACGCGGCGCTGTGCCAGGAAGCGGGAATTGTGCCCATCGTCGAGCCTGAAGTTCTCATGGACGGCGCACACACTCTGGAGCGCTGCGAAGAAGTGACCAATGCGGTGCTGGATAGCGTATTCAGCCATTTGTTTGCCGCACGGGTGTCGTTGGAGGGAATGGTGCTGAAGCCGAATATGGTGGTGGCCGGAAAGAAAAGCCCGCAAAAAGCGACGCCCGAACAGGTCGCGGAAGCCACCGTCCGCACGCTCAGACGGCAGGTACCGTCCGCCGTGCC
>DATLVV010000121.1:0-2404 GCA_035577165.1 Steroidobacteraceae bacterium
GAGGTCAAGCCAAAGGCGTACGACGCCGCGATGGCAATGAATACCAGGATGGCAGCGACCTTGATGGAGGCAAACCAGAACTCGAACTCGGCATAGGAGCGCGCCGACATGAGATTGACGCAGGTCATGACGGACATGAGACCGATGCCGATCTGCAGCGGCGAGAAAGCGGGGATCCATGTGTGCAGGATTTTGGCGCCGGCGATGGCTTCCACGGGTACCACCAGAACCCAGAAATACCAATACAGCCAACCGACCACGAATCCCGCTCCTTCGCCCAAGCCCGCGCGTGCAAATTCGGTGAAGGAACGGACATGCGGCAGCGCGGTGGTCATTTCGCCCAACATCCGCATCACCAGCAGAATGAGCAAACCGCAGATGGTGTAGCTGATGAAACTGGCGGGGCCGGCGGCGATGATGGAGGTGCTGCTGCTGACGAACAGGCCGGCTCCGATGATGCCGCCGATGGATATCATGGTTAAGTGCCGGCCTTTGAGGGAGCGGCTGAGCTCGTTCTTGGGGGTGGGCGCTGGGCTCGAGGTCGATTGGGTCATCGGTCATCCCTTGGGTATTTGGCACATATTAACCTGCTTCGACGTCCACCCGCGGATCCCCGAGCTTAGGGATGGTCGGGCCGCCCCACAGCTGCCGTTCCCGGATCCAGGGCAGTGGATAGGCGGGGTGCGGGCTGTCGAATTCGCGCGCCAGCCGATGCGCGTCCCATAGTGCCTGATTGAGCTGTGCGGGCGCCTTGCAATCGCCGGTGCGAAATATGTCTTGAATCTCATTCGACGCCCATTCGGACTTGCGTGCCTTCAATTCACGCCATAAGGCATCGTCGGAGCGGCGCGAGGTCACCAGAATGACGGCATCCACACCCAAGTCGAATTCACCGCCGTTGTCGCGGCGGGGAATCGCTCCGGCGCGCGGTTCCTGGAGGTCGGGACCGTACTTGTACAGGTAGCTCAAGGAGACCTTGCCCGGTTCGATCTTGTCGACCCAGTGACTGGTGTATACCTTGACGCCCTTCTCGAACAGCAGACGTTTGTTGTTGAAGGACTCCATGGTAAAGGCGCCGTACTCGGCAACGTCGGCGGCGTCGCATACGTAGGTGACCTCCTTGCCTTGATTGGCCATGAGCTCCGCGAGGGTGATGCCCATGAAATGCCCGTCGCCGTCGAGGATCAACACACGCTTGCCCGGCACGGGCTTGCCCGCCGTCACCTGAAACGGCGTGAGCACGTGCGGCAGCGAATCATCGGCTCCCGGTATCGGGCCGAAATTGGCGCCCCGGCCATCGCCGCTCCAATGGGCGCCGGTGGCGATGACGACGCGGTCGGCACCATAGCGCAGCACCTCGTCGACGCCCATTCTGCCGACCCCTAGATGGACTTGGATGAGCTTCTTGAGCTTGCCAAGCTGCGTCTGCCGGTACGAGATCACCCGGCCCCATTCACTCAATCGCGGCAGTGTCGCCACGGCCCGCCAATGGCCGCCGAGATCCTTCTCGGCCTCGCGCAGGTGAACCACATAGCCGCGCTCGCCGAGAATTCGCGCGCATTCCATCCCCGCCGGACCGCCGCCCACCACCAGCACGGAGCAGGGCTGGGTGGTCTGGGTGAATTTCTCCGGATGCCAGCCGCGGCGATACTCCTCGCCGATGGTCACGTTTTGGGTGCACATGATCTGGCCGCCCTGCTGGAACTTCGAGACGCAGATGTTGCAGCCGATGCATTCGCGAATGTCCTCGATGCGCCCCTCCGAGATCTTGGTCGGCAGAAACGGATCCGCGATGGAGGGGCGGGCTGCGCCGATGATGTCGAGCGCGCCGGCGCGGATCAAAGCGACCATGTCGTCGGGACTGGTGAGCCGGCCGTTGCCAACCACGGGTATGCCCGGCCCCAATATCGACTTGCCTTGCTTGATGAAGGGCGTCATCCAACCGGATTTGCGAAAGCGCGACACGCCCGCATCCTCGCCCCATTCCGCGTAGTCGCCGATTTTCAATGCCACCGCGTCAACCACACCTTCTTTGCGGAACAACTCCAGCATGCGCACGCCATCCTCGCGGGCCTCGACTCCTTCCGGGCCGTGCAATGTGTCGATTTCGAACCGCGTGGTGATGCCGCAATGGGCCCCGAGCGCGCGTTTCAGCGCGTGCAGCAGTTCAACAAAGAATCGCGACCGATTGGCGAAACTGCCGCCGTAATGATCCGTGCGCCGGTTGAACCGGGGCTCGAGAAACTGCATGGGCAGCGTGTCGTCGCCCGCGGAAACCTCGAGGAGATCGAATCCGGCCGATTCGGCGCGCTTGCCGGCTTCGACGTACATGTTGATCACGGTTCGGATGTCGGACTCGTCCATTTCGCAGCCGTAGACGGATCGCGTGGCGAATATGGGCGAC
>DATLVV010000122.1:0-6485 GCA_035577165.1 Steroidobacteraceae bacterium
GCCTGGAGATCGAGCTGCGCTGCGCGCTGCAGGCACCGATCGATGTGCTGCGTTCGGCCACTTCGATCAACGCTGAGATCATTCAGCGCAGCGGCGAACTCGGAGTGATTGCCCCCGGGGCGCGCGCCGACCTGATTGCGCTCAATGAAAACCCACTCAAGAATCCCAAGATATTCGCCGATCCGCGGGCCATGCCGCTGATCGTCAAGGGTGGCCGCCTGGTTCGCCGGGAATTATGAACAGCGAATAGCGACACGGCCGCACGTCGTCGCAGCAGCCGCCTCAACCGCTCAACTTAAAGGCGATCGGCGCCGTTGCGGTGCTGTCCACCGCCTTGCCGTCCGTTCCGGCGGGAATGAACTCGAGGGTCTCGTAGAATTGAAGCACGGCGTCGTCGAGAAGCTCGGAACCGGAAGAGCCCACGATCGCCGCTCCGGTAACGCAGCCGCTGCTGGACACTCGAAGCGAGACCATCACCACACCCTCTTCGCCCAGCCGCCTGCTCGCCGGCGGGTAGAATTCCTCCAGCGAACGAGTCATCCTGCCGTATCTGGGATAGTAGGTGCCCGATGTCTCGACTGCCGGTGCCGGGCAGGGTGACACCCGCGATCGATAGATTGATGATGTTCGATTTATCGTCTTCACCAAGCGGCTGCGCTCCTCGATGTACGCGTTCTTGAGCTGACGCGCGCGTTGCGCCCATTCCGGAGCGGGCACGCCGCTGTCGAGGGCGGTCAACAGCATTTTTTCCGCAACCAACACCGTCGCGTCGTGCGGCGTATCCGCCGGTAGGGCATTTCGCGACAAGAAAGTGCTCCACAGGTCGCGGTTATGCATGACAGCCGGATATTGACTCCAATACTCCTGCAGTGCTTCGAGCCGCTGCCGTTGTTGATTGACCCAGTTGCCGGAGTCGGGCGGGCGACGCGCGGCTGTCGTGGACGGCCCTCCGCTCTTGAGGGCCACGACGTAGTCGCGAACATCCTCGCTGAGCCGTCGGCCGCGGATGTCCTTGCCCAACGCAGGCTCGAGTGTTGCGGCCATGGCGAGCGCTTGCTGCGACAAATCGTCGATTGCCGTGTCCGTCGAGGACGGCGCGCCTTGGGCGGCGGCCACGTCGTCGCCGATCCCCGGCTCGAGGACCTGGCTCGACGCGACGGCGGACTGCAGCAGTTCATCGGAGCCAACTTGGCTGGGGTACCCATCCATGAGCAGCGTCATTCCGTACAGCAGGTTCGCGGACACCATTCCAGCCTTCTTTCCGGGAACATCCAGAATTCTTGAAGCCGCATACTGCTCCGCGGTCATACGATTGACCTGACCATCGAATGGGCTGTGCCGATCGCGCATGCTCGCAAACCGGTTGCGCATTTCCAGCTTGGCGGTACCCGGCGGGCGCTCCCGCCGCCACAGGCCGATCGCCGCAATCCTTCGGTCGTCTTGAAACCACCAGGCCTCTTCGATGTCCGAGATCACCCGCGCTCCGTCCTTGATGAATCCCATGGTGAGGCCCAGCTGACTTTTGTCGGAGAGCATCAGCACCGTCGGCGGAACAACCGACACGAAACGGTGCGATCGCAATGTCCACCCCGGTGTCGCTTCCAATTTCACATCATTGAGTGAAGCCGGCAGCAGAGCGCGCCGCCGAAAGTATGCCTGCCATTGGGGCAATGTGCCGGTATAGGACACATCCACCTGCGCTGCCAGCAGCCGAGTCCGATTTTGAGCTTCATGGACTGCGATAGATGGACAGTATTCAACCATTCCAGCGTAGCCATCCGGGGTGGGCAGCAACAATGCCGTCACGTAGGAATCCAAATAGGGTATCGCCCAAACACGCTCCTGCCATCTTCGCCCGTATGGATCGACGAACGTTGCGTCACTCTGCGCCGCCCCCAGCGAGGTTACCCTCACTTGATCCGAGCCCACCCGGCGGCGAAGATCGAGGGCCTTGAGCGCCAGATCCATGAATGCCTTCGAGTCTGAGTAGAAGGCGTCATCCATCGCAGCATGGGAGCGGATCAGGCGCAACATTTCCGCGCCGGCGGCGTCGGCCACGCTCACGAAACCGTCCCCGGGAAGATCGGTGGTTGTGTACTCGGGCTCGAACGCATTCCAGGTCCCGTCGGCCTGTTGCATGATCAGTCGCGGTCGAAAGCCGTTTGCGTTGGGGTCAACCAGCAGAGAATCCGACCCCTCGCCTTTCGGAAACAGCGCGCTCGAGTAGGTCTTGAGGAGCGCAGCTCGCGCCTCATCATTGTGTCGGGCCGTGAGGCTCTGAAAGGCCTTGTTGAATTCAGGCCAGCTCAACGGCAGTGCAAATTCATCCTTGTATGAAAATGTGTACGTGCCATGCACATAAGGCAGGGAGACGAGTGCCCGCTGATCGAAGCGCGCTTTGTGTTGATCTGCGTCCAGCACCCGGCCGATGGGCAGAGAATAGTTCAGGTTTTCATTGGGTGATTTGCCGATCACCACGCCGATCACCCTGCCCTCGCCGTCGAGGAGCGGTCCGCCGCTGTTTCCCGGCGACGCCGCCGCGGAAAAGCGAATCCACTTCCAGGCCCCGTCCTGCTCTTCGGCGGTCTCCGAGGTGAACAGTCCGTCGCGAATCACGATCCCTTCGCCCAGGGCATTGCCCACGGCCAGGACCGGGTCGTCCAATTTCGGTTGCCGATTCACCGCAAAGCCTGCCGCCGCCGGGTCGTTGACCAAGGAGAAGACGACGAAGTCTTCGTGCTCCGAGAATTGCAGAATGCGGTCGATCGCCAGCACCGTGCCGTCCGACCGGCGCAGCGCCGGCGGCCCATGCTGGCTGGCGATCCCGGCCGCCACCACGTGGGCCGCGGTGACATAGGTATTGTGTCCGAGCGCGAAGGCCGTGCCGATCGAGCGGTAGGCGTCATTGCGCTCAATGAAGGGCAGAAGATCCAACGGCAACGGTTTCTCGTAGGTCACCGGATCCTTGTCCGGTTTCTTCATCACCACCTCGAACGTTGCCGTCCTGATGGCGTGCTGCAATTCCGGCGTAACTCCCGCTTGTGCCGCCGGTGATCCACATAGG
Organism: Steroidobacteraceae bacterium; assembly: GCA_035577165.1. Lineage (GTDB taxonomy): Bacteria > Pseudomonadota > Gammaproteobacteria > Steroidobacterales > Steroidobacteraceae > Bog-1198. The sequence goes on from DATLVV010000122.1 coordinate 3,065, forward strand.
ACGAAAGCCCCGAACACCGTACTCAGGCTCAATCCCCGCACTCTTCCTCTCCCTGCTCCTTGGTGCAACGTGCACGCTATCACGGATCTCACCCGCATCGAATAGGGCGCGGTCGCGCTTTTACCGCATTGCGATTTCTTCATGCGCAGGCGCCCTGGCAGCCATTCTCCGGCCGGCGAGGCGTGCGGGTAGCGCCCATTTCGGTGACAATGGAGCTACAACCATTAAAGCCCCGGGGGGAGTTTAAGTGACTCATGCTGCAATCGTCGGCTGGGGCAAATGCCTGCCACCCTCCATTCTGACCAATCACGACCTCGCCACATTTCTACCGACGGATGACGAGTGGATTACGACACGGACCGGCATGAAGGAAAGGCGAATCTCCCATGTACCGGGTATCGAACTGGCCATCGTTGCCGCCCGCCGCGCCATCGCCTGTGCCGGGATGCGTGGCGAAGACATCGAACTCGTCATCTATGGTAGTTGCAGCAACGACGAAACGGTGCCGAACAGCGCCTCCGGCGTGCAGCAGCGCATTCGCGCGACCGGCGCGGCAGCCTTCGACGTCAATACGGCATGCACCAGTTTCATGTACGGCCTGTCGATCGGCTCTTCAATGATCAAGAGCGGCATCGTCAAAAATGCATTGGTGATCGGCGTCGAACTGATCTCTCAGTACATGGACTGGGACAACCGCAACGTCGCCGTGCTGTTCGGCGACGGCGCCGCAGCCATGGTGCTGCAAGCGTCCGACGAGGAGACCGGGGTCATCGCCGAGAAGCTCGAGTGCTATGCCGATTCGCGGCATATCCTGCGGGTGCGCGGCATGGGCACCATGTACGCCAACCAGGGCGTGCAGTTCGGGCAGACGCGCTGGGACTTCGACGGCCAGGAGATCTTTCGCAAGGCCGTGCAAGGCATGAGCGAAGCAAGCTTGGACGTGATGCGCCGCGCCGGCGTGACCATGAGCGACATCGCGCTGGTGGTACCGCATCAGGCCAACCTGCGCATCATCGACGCGGTCGCGAAGCGCGCGGGTGCGGATCCCGGCAAGGTGTACCTCACCGTGCAGAAGTACGGCAATATGAGTTCGGCAACGGCGCCGGTCGCGCTGGTGGAGGCCGTGGAGGAAGGCCGCGTACCCCCCGGCAGTCTCGTGCTGATGCCGGCGTTTGGCGGCGGATTGACGCTGTCCGCGCATTTGATCCGCTGGGGCTCGAGGCTGACGCCGCTGCAGTCCTGCACGGCCGAGCTGCCGCCCTGTTCCAAGACCGCGCTCGAACTGGTCAACGAGATCCGCGCGCAAAAGAAGCTGGGTGACGCCGAAGCGGTCCGCTTCTCGACCTTGAGTTTCTCGGAAAATATCGCCGGCCGCTGATGCCCAATCCCGCCTCACCGCAAACGGACTGCATATTTGTCGAGAAGCTGGATCTGGGCGGCGGTGGACTTCGAGTCGGCGTCAAGGACTCCATCGATATCGAGGGGGTGCCGACGCGCATGGCATGCGCCTGTTACGCCGACGCACCGCCGGCGCAGCGGCATGCCGAAGTCGTGCGCGCGCTGCTCGACGCCGGCTGCCGGATCGTCGGCAAGACGAATATGCACGAACTCGCGTACGGGGTGACCGGCATCAACCGCTGGACCGGCACACCCATCAATCCGCGCGCACCGGGCCGGGTGCCGGGCGGTTCCTCCAGCGGATCCGCCGTCGCGGTCGCCGCAGGGCTCGTCGATTTTGCCGTCGGCACCGATACGGGAGGCTCCATCCGCATCCCCGCCGCCTGTTGCGGCGTTCAGGGCCTGAAGCCCTCATTCGGACGAGTCAGCCGCTTGGGAGTTCATCCCGCAAAATCGTCGCTGGACTGCGTGGGTCCATTCGCGCGCGACGTTGCGATGCTGGAACGGGCGATGACGATGTTCGATGGTTCGTTTCGAAGTCAGGCATTGCCCGCACGGGCAACGGTGGGCTGGGTTGCGGTCGAGGCCCATCCGGACATCACGGCCGCTGCGCGCAGCGCACTCGAGCAAGCGGATGTTGCCGTGCGCCCCATTTCGCTGCCCTCCTTCAAGGCGGCGTTCGCCGCCGGCCTCACCATCATCAGCGCCGAAAACTGGGCGGCCTACAGTCACTTGATGACATGTGAATCGCTCGGCAGCGATGTGCGCACGCGTTTGCTCGCCTCGCGCGCCATCTCGGCGGCTGACGTGGAGGCGGCCGAGTCGGTACGTCGTGCATTTCGAGCGCAGGTTGATGCCGCCCTCGCTGAGGTCGATGCGCTCGCCCTGCCGACCCTGCCTGATTTTCCGTTGACCATCGCCGCGGCCGCAGACGCCGCGGCCGCGCTGCAGGTCACTTCATTCGTACGACCATTCAATTTGTCCGGCCATCCTGCCTTGAGCATTGCGCTTGCGGCGGCGAATGGATTGCCGGCGGGACTGCAACTCGTGGGCCGGCTTCACGAGGATGAAGCACTGTGTGCGTTGGCACGCCTGGTGGCGGACCGGCTGTGACGGCCGCTCAGTGCGATTGGCTCTCGGGAGCGGCGTTTGAATAACGCCGGTTCAAGGACGCATTGAGGGCAGCCAGCTTGGCTTCCGCCGAGCTGATTTTGGCGGCGAGGCCGTGCGTATTGGGAGCGAGCTGGGCGGCGCGGCGATAGGTGCGAATTGCATCCGCCGGCCGACCCGCACGTACCAGCGCGTCTCCCGTGGCCATGAGAAGCGCCGGATCGCTCGGATTCCGGCGAATGGCGTCATAACAAGCCTCTAAATTCGACTGCGTGCTGCAACTGGCGTAATCACGCTTGAGGGATGCCGAAGCCTTCGGGTCGGGGGGCGATATTGCTGCTTGCGCACTCGCTGCCATCGCACTCGCTGCCAAGATGCATAGCGACCAGAGGCGCTTCATCGCTCAAAGTCCCGCACCAAGCGAATTCCCACGCTGCTGGTCCGATAATCCGCGGCGAAATGATTGCGGTAGTTGGCCCGCACATATGCGGGGGTGCTGAACCAGGAGCCGCCGCGCAGCTCGTGATCGGCGCAATTGCCGTCGGTGCGCGCGGATCCGTCGATGGGTGCGCCGACATAATCCGCGCTCCAGCAGTCCTTGGTCCATTGAAAGACATTGCCCAACATGTCGTTGAGTCCAAAGGCGTTGCTCTTGAACGAACCGACGGGGGCCGTGTAGACGTAGCCATCCTTGCAGCCGAATACCGACCAGCCCGGATACCGATGGACTGCGCTCTCGTCGGCGACGTTGCCGTTCTCACACGCACCGGACCCGTCGGGATTCCACGGCAGGCTGGCTGCCCCGCCCGCGCGTGCCGCATATTCCCATTCGGAAGCGCTGGGCAATCGGTAGAGATGACCGGTCTTCAACGACAGCCACGCTGCATAGGCCACCGCATCGTTCCAGGAAGAG
>DATLVV010000123.1:0-2276 GCA_035577165.1 Steroidobacteraceae bacterium
GCATGGGCCATGCCGGCGCGATCATTTCCGGCGGCAAGGGTACGGCAACCGAAAAGCTCGCCGTCATGGAGGAGTGCGGCATCCGGGTGACGAGGAATCCGGCCGAAATGGCCGCCTTGCTCAAGTCGGTTCTGTAGCATGAGATGGGCCCGCTATCGGTCGAATAGCGGCCGGTCCGGGTTCGGCGCAATTGAGGATGCTCATATCGCCCAGTACGAAGGCGAACTGTTCGGCGCATCGCGCCCAACCGGCCTCACTCTTGCGCGGGACGCGTGTGCGCTGCAGAGTCCTTGTCTGCCGTCGAAAATCGTTGCGCTGTGGAATAATTTCAACGAACTTGCCGTCAAGCTCGGCAAATCAGCGCCCACTCATCCGTTGTTCCTCATCAAGCCCGCGACCTCGGTCATCGGCCCGGACGAGCCGATCCGCAGGCCGCGCGGCTACACCGGAAAAATCGCCTATGAGGGTGAATTGGGAATCGTGATCGGTAAACGCTGCAAGGACGTTGCCCGGCAGGAGGCGGGCGATTTCATCTTCGGCTACACCTGCGTCAACGATGTGACCGCCTCCGGTGAACTGAACGAGAACCCCGATTTTGCACAATGGTGTCGCTCGAAGGGCCATGACACCTTCGGCTGCATCGGTCCGGTGATAGCGACCGAGTTGGACTGGCTGCAGGCGCGGGTGATCACCCGACTCGATGGAGCGGAGCGTCAAAACTATCCGCTCCGGGATATGATCATGCCGCCTGTGGAACTTGTGAGCCGAATCTCCCACGATATGTCGCTCTTGCCCGGCGATGTGATCGCGTGCGGCACGTCGGTGGGCGTCGGCTCGATCAAGGACGGCGGCACCGTCGAGGTGGAAATTTCGGGAATCGGCGTGTTGACAAACATGCTGGTGAGGAGCACGCCGTGAGCGAACCGGCAGCGCCCCTCGCCTCTGCGCTGTTGCTGCGGCAAATGTTCGATGCCGCGGTCGCGTCTGCGCAGCCGGCACTGTGCGTCCCGCCGCAACTGCCCGCGCCGCCGCGCGGCAGGCTGATCGTCGTGGGAGCGGGCAAGGCATCGGCAGCCATGGCTCGCGCCGTCGAGGAGAATTGGTCCGGTCCTCTGTCGGGCCTGGTGGTCACGCGCTATGGCTACGCCGTGCCCTGCCAACACATCGAGATCGTCGAAGCAGCGCATCCGGTACCCGACGCCGCAGGGATGCATGCCGCCCGCCGCATGCTCGAATTGGTGGGCGGATTGCGTGAGGACGATCTGGTGCTGTGCCTGTTCTCCGGCGGCGGTTCGGCGCTATTGCCGCTGCCGGCGCCGGGTCTGAATCTCGACCTCAAGCAATCCATGAACCGCGCATTGCTGGCGAGCGGCGCCACCATCCGCGAGATGAACTGTGTGCGGCGCCATCTGTCGGCCATCAAGGGCGGACGGCTGGCTGCCGCAAGCCACCCGGCGCGGATGCTGACGCTGCTCATCTCGGATGTGCCCGGCGACCGGCCGATCGACATCGCCTCCGGACCCACGGTGGCGGACCCGACGACCTGCGCCGACGCGCTCGCCATCCTGCGCCGGTACGGCATCGACTTGCCGGGGCCGGTGCGCGAGTTGCTGGAAAGTGGCCGCAGCGAATCCGTGAAACCCGGCGATCCGCGGCTGGCCCGCGCTGCCCTGCGCATCATTGCCACCCCGCAGATGGCGCTCGAAGCCGCCGCCGGCGTGGCGCGCGCCGCCGGCATCACGCCTCACATCCTCGGCGACGCGATCGAGGGCGAGGCGCGCGATGTGGGAAAAATATTTGCCGGCATGGCCTCGCAGGTGGCCGAACGCAATCAACCCTTCACGGCGCCCTGCGTGCTGCTCTCGGGCGGAGAAACCACCGTCACCGTGCGCGGCAAGGGCCGCGGCGGACGCAATGTCGAGTATTTGCTGTCGCTGGCGATCGCGCTCGAGGGTCACCCGAGGATTCACGCGCTGGCCGGCGACACGGACGGAGTCGACGGCGGGGAGGAGATCGCCGGCGCTGTGCTCGGACCCGACACGCTGGCCCGCGCCTGGTCCCTGGGTCTGAAACCCAGGGACATGCTCGATAATAATGACGGGCACGGCTTCTTCACGGCGCTCGGCGACTCGGTGATCACCGGTCCGACGTTGACCAACGTCAACGATTTTCGCGCCATTCTCATCGAGTAGCCAACCGACCCGGATTCAGCCCAGAATATCGGCCGGGATCAGACTCATGCGCACGCTCCCATTGTCGATTGACAGAATGAGGGC
>DATLVV010000124.1:0-4423 GCA_035577165.1 Steroidobacteraceae bacterium
GGCCATTCTTGCAAGTCACGTGGCCGCCGCGTCGCCGGATGACGTGAATGCGGCGGCGAGCGCCGCAGGGCTTTCCAAGCTGGACCTCATGGTGATCGCGAGCATGGCGGAATCACCGCATCTGCTCACGATGGCAAGCTATCGTGCTCAGAAGAACCCGTGCGCCTCGACGAAGTACAGCCGCTGGTGCTCCGAGTCATCCTGCGGTATTCCGTCGTTCCAGCGGATGCCGGTACGTATTTGCAGAAACTGAATCGGCGTGGCCTCGTAGACCAGACTCCACCGAGTCTGGTTGTCGTTCGGCACCTCGCGGTTCGGATTCAAGAACTCGCCCGTGATCTTCAAGTTGTGGCCGCGCGCAATCAGCCAGTTGGCCTCGGCCAAGGTTGCCACTTGCTTACCCTGACCATTGGCGATGCTCTCGTCATCGGTGATTTCGGCCTGCGCCAGCCATGAGATCGGGCCGGTCCTGAATCCGCCGAAGACGCCATAGGCGCTCTTGGCGCCGCCCGGCTGATTGTTGCGGTTGGCCGCAAGTCCCACGCGCCAACGAGCATCCACCCATGCCAACTGCGTGCTGTACTGTTTGCCGTCGCCGGTGGCGGCGGCGCCGGCGGTGCCGTTGCTCACGGCCAGCTGCGCGTCCCAATGACCATGCTCCCACCCAAACTCGACACCTTGATCCGGCGTGGTCATGTTGATGCCGGTGGCGGTGAGGATGAACGCCGTCTGGTCCTGTAGACGCAACCCGAAGGGCAGGTACATCTGCCCGGCCTTCACGTACCAGTCATGCGTGGCGGACCAATACATGAGATACGCTTCACGATTCAGGGCGCCGCCGGGAGCAATCTGCTCATCCGCGTAGGCGAGCAATCTATTGGGGATGAGGTCGGCTTCCATGTAGATGCGAGTCTGTTCCATCTGGAACTGCTGGACCGAGGGGCTGTTCGGCACCTGCGTCACGGACGCATCAAAGCGAAGGTCACCGCCCGCCCGCAGATACGGTCCGAGCTGACCCGTCCAGTTGTCGAGCGCGGTGTCCAGATGCTGTGCAGGTAGCACCGTCTGGGCGAAGATGTCGCCGAAGGTGGTCCGCAATCCGCCTCCGGTCGGATTGACGTGGCATTGGCCGCATTTGAGGCCCATCTGCACGGCGAGATAGGGTTCAGCATGCACTTCCAACGCGCCGAACAGCAGCCACAGGAACAGACAGCCCGCACCAAGCTTGGCGAGACGATCCATCATTGCGCGCGCTCCACGGTGAATTCGATCGCGGAATCCGCTCCGAGCGTCGCGGCGTTCATATTGGCCAGTGCGCCCCCGCCGGTGCCGCGCAGCGTGATCCGGTAGCTTCCGGCATCGAGCGCCGCGCGCGGCGTAACCAAAAGCACTGCAGGATTGTTTGCAGCGAGCGCAGCGGCGGCGGGCACCACTTGCGCGTCGCCGCCGACGCGCTCCAGGGTTACGGTGGTCTCATTGACCAGCGATGCGTCGACATCCTGCGTGAAGGTCACCACAACGCGTGTCAGCGGGCCGGTCACGATGGCTTTATTCATGGGGGCCGTGGTTTGCACCGCAAACATTTGGGCGGCCGCAGCGGCCGGCGCGTTTTGCGCGCCGTTCGTGATCCATTGACGGATGACATCGATCGTGGCCTGCGGCAGTGGCGGTTCTCCCCGCGGCATGCGGTCTCCGGAAATGCTGGCCAGGCCCTCGATCTTTTGCACCATGTAGCTGCTGTCGGGATCCGCCGCCTTCACGCGCAGGACGTTGGGCTGCTCGGCGCTCGCGACACCGACCAGCAGGTTATAGCTGTGGCCGGCATCGAGCTGCAAACCTTCGGGCGCGCTGGCGCCGCTGTGGCATGGCGCACAGATGGGCGTGAAGACATTGTCCTGGATCGACTGAAAATCCGCGGTCAGGGGGCCGCCCGGGTTTCCCGAAGAAATCGGCTGCCCGTTCGAATCGAGACCTTGTCCATTGCCGGCGCAAGCCGCAGCGCAGCCTGCCAGCAGGAACACGGCCACACATCTGAATCGGGCTAGCAACATGCATGAACTCGCCAATGAATACGACCTCGAGTAAGTACCCCGGTGCCGACCCGGAGTTTAGTGGCGCCGCGATTTCTCTTCGCCGCCGCAGGCGCGATTGACCCGTCTAAGTGCCCAAGCTACCAAGAAAGGTTTAATCTGTGAAATGTAAAATTGCGGAATGTAAAATTTGACGGGGTGGCAGGAATGCGGAGCTCGGGAGAGGGTCCGGCGGTTGTGAAGTAGTGCGTCTGTTTGCGAGTGGCATCGTGTTGTTGCTGGGACTTGCGGTCGGGACTGCTCGTGGCGCGGAAGGCGATCGTTGGGGCGGTTCGGTCGGCGTCACCAGCGACTACCTGGTGCGCGGAATATCGCGCAGCAACGATCACGCCGCGCTGCAAATCGACCTGCACTATTTGGATGCCTCCGGATTCGTGGCTGGATTGTTTGCCTCCAACACCCAAATCAACTCCCGTTGGCCGAGCAGCGTCGAACTCGACGCGTTCATCGGCTACGCCTGGAATCGGGGCCGGGACTGGCAAGGGCGGGCTCTGCTCACTCACTATGCATATCCATGGAGCAAGGCCGGTTCGAGCTACGACTATGACGAACTCAATCTCGACGTGTCCTTTCGAGAATGGGTGAGCGTCCACGTCACGTATTCGCCGGATGCGCCGCTGATATCCCCCTACCACGGCCTCATTGGAGTGACCTCGGAGTCGGCCGAGGTGACCCTGCAACACCAGGTGCTCGGCAAGCTGTCCGCATCGGCGGGCGTGGGCTATGCCTTTTATAATGGTCAGGAACCCGGCGGCTATGGCTATTGGAGCGTCGGGGCCGCGTACGATCTGGCGCCGCTGTCCTTGGCGCTGTCCTATGTCAACACGACGGCAGGAGCTAAAGCATTGTTTTATAATGCTGCAGCGGTGGACAGTTGGAGCGGCACGGTGATTTGGCGCTTTTAGGCCCGGCGGAGTGCAACTCTTTCAATCCCACCCGGTACTTACGGGAAATGACCGGACATGGGTAAGGAGTGGCGGCGTTTGATGACGGTATCGGCAAAAAATTCGTCCAAAGAGCGCGACCAAGAGCTGCTGCTCGCGGTGGCGGGCGGAAATCGCCGGGCCCTGGAGGAGCTATATCTGAGCTACCACCGGCGCCTCGCGCGCTTCCTGTCGCGATTTACGCAGCGCTATGAGAATGTCGAAGAGATCATCAACGATACCTTCATGGTCGTTTGGCAAAGCGCCAAAGACTTCAGATACGCATCCCAGGTCTCAACGTGGATCATCGGCATCGCCTACCGCACGGCGCTCAAGTCTCTCCGCCGCCAGAAGAACCATAGCGGTGCGCGCAGCTTGGATGACTACCCGGAGCAGACCACCGATCCGACCCTGGAGGCAGAGGTGCAGGATTGGTTGACGCACGGCTTGAACCAGCTGTCCATTGAACAGCGCCTCACTCTGGAGCTTGCATATCACATGGGTCACTCGCTGGAGGAGATAGCGGCGATTACGCAGTGTCCGGTGGGCACGGTCAAGGCACGCATGTTTCATGCACGTGAGAAGCTGCGTTCCTACCTTCCAGCTTTGAGCGGTGCAGGATGACCACCATCCGCGGCAACGAAGCGCCCGTACACCCGGAAATCTCCTCGCTGCTTCCCTGGTACGTCAACGGCAGCATCAGCGCGAGCGAGCGGCAGCACGTCGACGAACACCTGACATTGTGCACGCACTGTCGCGATGAACTGGCTCGCGAGCGCTGGATTTATCAGAACATGACTGCCGAGAACGCGGTCGAACACATGCCCTCTGCCTCGCTGCAAAGACTGCAGGCACGGCTGGATGGCGTCGATGGGGCGGAGCGCGCGCCCGATGCGCCCGCGGCTGCCGCAAAGCCGCGCGACCGGTCGATGCCATGGCCGGGATTGATGGCGGCCTCGGTGGCCGTGCTGGCTGTCGCGCTCAGTTTGCTGGCAGCCGGTCGATGGACGCAGTACGGCGCGCGGGCCGGGGCACCGGTCTATCACGTGACCACGACCCCCGTTCCGCGCGTGCCGAATGCAGCAATCCGTGCCGTATTTTCACCGACCATCACTCTGAGTGAATTGCAAAGCATGCTCGACGAGGCGCAGCTTCGAATCGTCTCCGGACCGAGCGAGGCTGGAGTGTATTCGCTGGCGGTGAATTCGGACCGGCCGGTCAGCGTCTCGCTGGCAATGCTGCGCCAACACGCCGCGGTACGATTCGCCGAGAGCACCGACAGCGCTCGGCCGAGTTCAGGGGCAGGCGATTCCCCATGAGGCGTTTGGCGCCGTTGCTCCTCTTTCTCATGGTTTGCGCATGCAGTAACACGCCGGTGCGCATTGAGTCGCGCGCGCTGGCCGATCAAGT
>DATLVV010000125.1:0-3131 GCA_035577165.1 Steroidobacteraceae bacterium
ATGAAATGGCTGAATTCGGCGTCCATGACGGCACGCCTGAACTGTCCCGGAGTTGATTGCCAGGTGCCGGTTTCGACACTGCCGTCGGGTGCTGAAAAAGCATCCCGCTTTGACAACTGCACCCGCTCGCCTCCGGCAGGATTCGGCGCACTCCCGAGAGAAGTCAGCATGTCTGCGCCGAAAAGGGCGGGCGACTTGATATGATTGATGGTCATGCGATGGTTGTCCTTCAGGCTGCGTGTTGCGCTCTTATGATGCCATACAAGATCTTGGGCGTGCCGCTGTGGATGGAGAACGCGGCAATGCCGCCGCCGTCGTCGCAACCCTTGCCTGGCCGGGTGGATGTTCTTGTCGTCGGTGCCGGCTATACGGGCCTCTCCGCGGCGCGTGAGACGGCAGCGGCCGGTCGATCGACATTGGTGCTCGACGCCGGCGGATTGGGTGCCGGTTGCTCGAGCCGCAATGGCGGCCAGGTGGCGTATAGCATCAAGCCCTCATTCCAGTCTTTGCAGAAAAAATTCGGCACGGACGTTGCTTTCGGAATTTGCCGGGAAGGGCTCGATGCTGTGGCGTATTTGCGCTCGCTCGCCACCCGGGAAATGGACTGCGGTTGGCGCGCGGATGGATGCTTCTTCGGTGCGCACACGCCGCGTCACTTCGCGGTCATGGCCCGCGAGGCGGAGAACCAAACGCCCGGGCTCGAGCAGCGGATCAGCGTCGTGGCCAGGGCCGATCAGCATGCCGAAATCGACAGCGACTTCTACCACGGCGGCTGCGTCTATCCCGACGATGCATCCGTCGATCCGACGCGGATGCTGTTGGCATTGCTGGGCCGTGCACTGCGCAGCGGGGCGACGGTGGTGGATCATTGTCCGGTCAGCGCCATTAGAACCAGCGGCGACGGCTTTGAGGTACTGACGCCGCGCGGAATCGTTCAGGCGCGGCAAGTGTTGCTCGCCACCAATGGCTATTCAGGCCCGCTGTCGCCCTGGCATCGGCGGCGCGTCATTCCCATCGGCAGCTATCAAATCGCAACTGTTCCCCTGGGGTCGGCTCGCGTTCGCTCCCTGATTCCGGGCGGACGCAACATCGTCGACTCGCGGCGGGTCGTGGTGTACTTCCGGCCTTCGGCGGACGGCGAGCGGATCATATTCGGCGGCCGGGCGGCTTTGGCCGAGCAGGACCCGCTCGCATGCGTGCCTCGATTGCGGCGCATGATGGAACGGATCTTGCCGCAGTTGAAAGCGGTCGCCGTGAGTCACGCCTGGGTCGGGTGGGTTGCCTACACCTTCGATACCTTGCCGCATCTCGGCCGCCATGAGGGCATCTACCACTGCATGGGCTACTGTGGTCAAGGCGTGCCGCTCGCGCCGTATTTGGGCATGCGCATCGGGCAGCAAATGCTGGGGCTCAAGGAGGGGCGCACCGCCCTGGATGGATTACCGTTTCCCTCGCGGCCGTACTACTACACCAAGCCATGGTTTCTCGCGCCGTCGGTATTCGCCTATCGCGCGATCGATGCGCTCGGACTATGAGTTGCCCATGAACCGCAGTTCCTACACCCGTTTGCCGGAGCGGTTCTTTGCGCGCATCCGCCCGACGGCGGTCGCAGCGCCGAGGCTGTTGAAATTCAATCATGGACTGGGCGCCGAGTTGGGGCTTGACGGCGGCGAGGCCGGGGCATTGGCAGGGCTGTATTCCGGCAATGTCATACCGCCCGATCTGGAGCCGATCGCGATGGCCTACGCCGGCCATCAGTTCGGCCACTTCGTACCGCAGTTGGGCGATGGCCGCGCAATACTGCTGGGCGAATCGCCCGACCGCAGCGGTCTGCCCCGCGACATTCAATTGAAAGGGTCCGGGCGAACGCCTTATTCGCGAGGCGGCGACGGACGGGCGGCGCTGGGACCGGTGCTGCGTGAATATCTGGTGAGTGAGGCGATGCACGCCCTCGGCATTCCCACGACGCGTTCGCTCGCCGCGGTTGCCACCGGCGAGCAGGTCTTTCGGGAAGGGGCGCTGCCCGGGGCCATCTTGACGCGCGTCGCTTCGAGCCTGGTGCGCGTCGGCACTTTCGAGTACTTCGCGGCCCGCAACGATACTGAAGCCGTTCGGCAGCTTGCCGACTACGTGATCGAGCGCCACTACCCGCACGCCAAGGCGGACGAACAACCGTATCTGGCGCTGTTGCGCGCCGTCATCCAAGGCCAGGCGTCGCTCATCGCGAGTTGGATGCACGTGGGATTCATTCATGGTGTGATGAATACCGACAACATGGCGGTGTCGGGGGAGACCATCGATTTCGGTCCCTGCGCCTTCATCGACGCCTACGATCCGGCAGCGGTGTTCAGCTCGATCGACCAGCGCGGGCGATATGCCTACGGCAATCAGCCTTTCGCCGGCGCATGGAATCTCGCCCGCCTCGCGGAGACGCTGCTGCCCCTCATCGACCCGCAACCGGAGCGCGCGGTTGAACTCGCCGGCGAGGCCGTGACGGCATTTTCAGCGCGTTTCGCCGACGCACACCTCGCCGGCCTGCGCGCCAAGCTGGGTCTGTCGACCTGCGAAGACGGCGATGCGGCATTGGCGGAAGAGTTGCTCGGCGCAATGCAGCGCAATCAGGCGGATTTCACCGTGATTTTCCGCGCGCTATGCGGCGCCGCGGAGAGTGCCGAGGGGAATGCTCGGCTGCGTTCTCTGTTCGCAAATGCGGACGACTACGACCAGTGGGCCGGACGCTGGCACGCACGGCTCGCCCGGGAATCCACGGAGCCCGATTCACGCGCCGCCGCCATGCGCCGGGTGAATCCCGCAGTCATTCCACGCAATCACCGGATCGAGGCGGTCATCAACGCCGCGGTCGACGCTCAGGATTTCGCACCGTTCGAAGAGCTGTCCATGGTGCTGTCGCAGCCCTACCAGTTGCCAGAGGGCCTGAAGGCCTATGCCGATCCACCCCAAGCCGGCGAGCGGGTCCTGCGGACGTTCTGCGGGACTTGAGGCACGGGAATACTCACGAAAATCCCAGCCGCTGACGGGTTTCGGGTGCGGTGAGCACGCGCACCCCGAGGAGTTCGACAATGGTCCGGGCGCGCTCGACCAATTGGGCGTTGGTTGCCGGAACTCCCTTG
>DATLVV010000126.1:0-10350 GCA_035577165.1 Steroidobacteraceae bacterium
TGGAATCCGCCACGGCCTGCGCCGCGCGCCTTGCATCCACTCCCTTGCAGAGCCAACGCGGCTCACGCGGAATGCCCAGACAGGCTCCTGTACCATGCCTGTGGAATGACCCTGCGAACCCGCCTGAATCTCGTGGTTGCGGCCCTGAGCGCCGCCTTTCTAATCGTGCTGATCGCGACCGAGGTCGAGAGCGCGCGCAGCTCGGTGCGGGAGGAAATCGAGGCGGCGAATCGGGTGGCCTCGCAGCTGCTCGGGCGCCTGGCCGCGGTGTATTCCGAGGTGGGCGGACCCGACCTGGTGCTGCATTTTCTGCAGCAACTCGGCCGGGTTCGGGCCAACGAGGTATCGCTGCAGACACCCACGGGCGAGGTGCTGTACCGATCTCCGGCGGCGACCTATAAGGCGGGCCGCGAGGCGCCGGCGTGGTTTGCTCATCTGCTCGCACCACAGCCGGCGAAGTACGCATTCCCACTGCGCGGCGGCGTGCTGCTGGTGGTACAGGCGCAGCCCTCGCGCGCCGTGCTCGACGCCTGGGACGACATCGTGTTTCTCTCGGGCATCGCCACGGCGATGTTCATCATCGTGAACGGCCTCGCCTTCTGGTCGGTGAAGCGCACCCTGGAACCCTTCCCCGTCATCGCACATGGTCTGGAGCGATTGCAGCAGGGCGATCTGGCGTTCCGTCTGCCGCGCCTCGCGGGCAATGAGGCCAATGCGATCGGCGCGGCATTCAACCGCATGGCGCAGGCCGTGCAGGACAAGGTTCAGGCCGAGCGCAAGGCGCACGACGCCGAAGCGCGCCTGGAGGAGCGGCGGGAAATGGCCTCGCTCGCGGACCAGCGCGTCGAAGAAGAACGGCGCCTGATCGCGCACGAGTTGCATGACGAGTTCGGCCAGTCGGTGACCGCGATTCGCAGTTTGGCGCTCGCGATTGCAAGCCAGGGCGGACTCAAGGATCCGGCCACCGGCGAGGTGGCGCGGATGATTTCGGACGAGGCCGCGCGCCTTTACGACGCCATGCATGGCCTGATTCCGCGCCTCGCCCCGCTGTCGCTCGACGCGCTCGGGCTTGCTGCGACGCTCGAAGGTCTGGTGCGCGACAGCCAGCGGCGCCATCCGTCGGTGGCGCTGTCGCTGCGCCATGACCTGCCGGTCGATCTCGGGCCGAGCATCACGCTCGCCATTTACCGGGTGGTGCAGGAGGGTTTGATCAATGCGCTGCGCCACGCTGAGGCCTCGCGGGTGGACATCGCCGTGCTGTGCGATCCCGCGCGAATCACGGCCACGGTCACCGATGACGGCGTCGGCCTGTCGGCCGAATGGGCGCGGCCCGGCCATTTTGGCCTGCGCGGGCTGGCGGATCGCGTGCAACAATTGGGCGGCATGTTCAACATCGGCAATCACGACGGCCGCGGTGTGCGCCTCACCGCCGACATCCCCTTGGACGGACAGCGATCCTTGGAGGGGCAGCCGTGATCCGCGTGCTGTTGGTCGACGACCATGCCGTGGTGCGCATGGGATTTCGCCTGCTGCTGCAATCCATGGCGGACGTGTCGGTCGTCGCCGAGGCTGAGTCCGGCGAAGCGGCCTGCCAACTCTATGCGGAACTCAACCCCGATGTGGTCATCATGGATCTCGCGATGCCCGGCATGGGCGGACTCGAGGCCCTGCGCCGGATTCGATCCCGTTCCGCCCACGCCCAGGTGCTGACTCTGTCCGCGCACGACGACCCGATGCACGCGCGCCGCGCCCTGCAGGAGGGCGCGCTGGGATTTCTCTCGAAACGCAGCGCTCCGGAGGCATTGCTCGAAGCGGTGTCGATCGTGGCCGCCGGCCGCCGCTATCTCGATCCGGCGCTCGCGCAAAAGCTCGCGCTGGCGGACTTCGAAGGCGGTGCCAAGTCGCCGGTCGAGCGCCTGTCGGATCGGGAGTTCGAAGTCTTCGTGCGCTTGGCCGGCGGCGCGACGGTGCAGCGCATCGCCGGGGACCTCAATCTATCGGCCTCCACCATCGGCACGCATCTGTACAATATCAAGCAGAAACTCGGCGTCGCCAATCAGTCCGAGTTAACCTTGATCGCGATCCGTCACGGTCTCATCGAAACCTAGCAGTCCGAGCATCCCATCCACCGGCAATCCCATGACAATCAAACCCATCGAAATTCGGCCGCTGTCGGGCAGCGAGCACGCCGCATGGCTGCCGCTGTGGCGCGGCTACCAGGCCTTCTACAAGACCGACATCCCGGCGGAGGTCTCGGCAATCACCTGGTCTCGATTGCTGAACCCCTTGGAACCGATGGGGGCGGCGCTGGCCTGGGACGGCACCCGGGCCGTGGGCCTGGTGCATCATGTGCGGCATCGCTCCTGCTGGACTATCGGCGACTATCTGTATCTTCAGGATCTCTACGTCAGTCCCGAAGTGCGCGGCGCCGGCATCGGCCGCAGGCTCATCGAATATGTGTACGACCTTGCCCGCGCGCAAGGATGTTCCCGCGTGCATTGGCTGACGCACGAGACCAACACCGATGCCATGGTGCTGTACGACCGCGTCGCGCAGCGCTCCGGCTTCGTCCAGTACCGGCGGAGCATCGACTAGAGGTTCTTGGACCCCGGGGCATGGGAGCCTAGTCGCCCTTGCGGTGCCGCGGCCACCAGCGTTCGAGCATCGCGGCCGCCCACTCCCTGCCGCCCAGGCCGAACGCCAGCGCCAGTGCCAGCATCAGCCCCGCCAAAATGATGAGGAAGGTTCGCTGCACGATGTCGCCGCCGACATCGATCTGGCCGAGAGCGATCATGACGACGAAAATCACGATGATATAGCGCGCAATCCGGCCGAGCATGTCGGCATCGGGAATTTGCGCGTCCTCGCAATAAGTGTGCACGGCGCTGCCGACGACGCGGGCGCAATACGATCCGAATACCACCAGCAGCATGGCGACCAGGACCTTCGGCGTGAACAACACCACGCGGCCGAGCAGGTCCGTGATGTAGGTGAGCCCGAGTCCGTTGAAAGCAATCATCAGCGTCGCCAGGACGACCAGCCAATAGGCGATCAAGCCAAACACCGAGGTGGTGTCGCCGCGCATGCCCGCCTGATGCAGGAAATTGTCCGTGCCGGCGCGCTCGGTGAGCACCGTGAAATTGA
Source organism: Steroidobacteraceae bacterium (assembly GCA_035577165.1). Taxonomy (GTDB): domain Bacteria; phylum Pseudomonadota; class Gammaproteobacteria; order Steroidobacterales; family Steroidobacteraceae; genus Bog-1198. The sequence goes on from DATLVV010000126.1 coordinate 3,145, forward strand.
CGGCGCGCAGGCTGCGTTCAATGGCAAAGCGCGCCGCTTTGGCGAACAGCCAGCCGATCGCCACGACCACCAGCGCCAGCAACAGCCGCGGTAGGAATGCGGCCACTTGATGCAGGAACTCACGTGCGGTCTCCAGCAAGATGTCGATACTTTGCATGTCAGCCTCCACCCAGATCCAGAACGCCTTGCAGGGGAATACCGGCCCACCCGGGGCGATTGTTAAGCTCGTAGCGCAGCTCGTACAAAGCCTTCTCCAGCTCAAAGAGACCGAGCAGGCCATGGCCCGCTTGCAATGCCTCGGAGTCGTAGAGTTTCTTGCCGCGCACCGCGGCGCCGTACGCGGCTAGAAACGCGGCGCGGACTTCGGTTTCCCAGGCACGCGCCAGCGGCGCCAGCCGCGCGCCTTCGGCTTCATTGTGGGCGACATTGCGCAGCGCGCTGTGCTGCACGTAGCTGAACGAGCGCAGCATGCCCGCCACGTCGCGCAGCGGCGAATGCTTGGCGGCCCTCTGCTCCAGGCTGTGTCCGGGTTCTCCCTCGAAGTCGATGATGACGAAATCATGGCGCGTCAGCAGCACCTGGCCGAGGTGGTAGTCGCCGTGGATCCGGATCTTCAGGCCTTGCGGCGCCTGGCCGCAATATTCCTCCATCCGCTGCAATAACCGCTCTCGCTGTGCCAGCACCGCATGCGCTCGCTCGCGATCCGGCGCCGGTATCTGTTCCTGATTCGCGGCCAGCAGCTTGAGCGCGTGGTCGGCCTCATCTGCGGCACGCTGACGATAGCCGTCCAGGTCGGCGCGGGTGAGCGGCTGCGGCGAGAATGCGGCATCCCGCGTCGGCCGCGCCAATGCGCAGTGCAGTTCCGCGGTGCGCACGGCCAGCACTCGCATCAGCGTCAAATACGCCTCGTGGGTATTGGCGGGGACGGGATCGCCGGCGGGCGTCGTTCGGTATTGTTCGAGGTGCCGCTGCAGATATTCCAGGGAGTAAGTCCATCCATCTCCCTGATTCGCGACATAGCCCTGCAGCAAGGCCAGCGGGCGCACCTCGCCGTCATTGGACAGGTATTCCAACACTCCGGCGAGCGGCGCACAATTCGGGTACTGCGCGACTTCGGTCAGGTACGAGCCCATCTCGAGTTCGGGATTTACGCCGCTGCGCAAGCGGCGATAGCCTTTGAGCATCAAACGTTCGCCGATGGACACGACGGTATTGGAACTGGAGCCACGCGGCCGCTCCACCGGCAGCGAGCCAAAGTCGGGACCCGCCAATCGCCCGAAGGCGGTGGTCGGGCGGAACCGCAGCTTGCCCTGGGACGCCGCTATTTCCTTGCGCGTCGCCATCGCCGCCACCACCGACCGGCAGAACATGTCGTCCGCAAAGGCATCCCCCATGACTCCGACATTCGCCTGCTGGCGTATTTTGGCGACGGCCGCCGTGGCCAGGTTGCGCACCCGCTCCTCGTCCCGTTCCTCCCACGCCAGCGCGAGCGGCATGAAATAGCCGCTGCGCTCGCCGCCGGCCTCGACCTCGAGCAGCGCCACCAGCCAGGTCAGCAGGGTCTTGCCCGTGCCCTCCTGCCACAGCACGTGATCGGCGATGCGCGCGTGCTCGATCGGCGACCCTTTGGCCGCATACCAGCGCTGGGTCTCGATGTAGCGCGGCAACGTGTCGGTCTCGAATTGCTGCCGGGTTTTCTCGGCGATGCCGATGCGCCACGGCACCACCCGGTCCCGAAACAGGCTGGTCCAGCCGTCGAACAGCACCAGCACCGGCCGCTCGTCGATCGACACGATTTGCGCATGCCACGAGGGGACTTCGGCGTCGGTCGCCAGCTTGAACCAGTAGAAACCATGAGCCGAGATGGTCAATAGATAGGGCAGTTCGCCGATCGGCGGGAAGGCGGTGCGGCCGAGCATTTCCACCGGCACCCGGCCTTTGAACGCCGCCAGATTGAGCTCGACCGGTTGCGCCGACCGCGACAGGTTGGCGACGCACAGAATCGAGTCGTCGCCGAATTCGCGCAGGTAGGCCAGTATCTTGCGATTGCCGGGCCTCAGGAAGCGGCGCGTGCCGCGGCCGAATGCCCGGCTGGTTTTGCGCACGGCCAGCATGCGTTTGGTCCAGCTGAGCAGCGAGCTCGGATCGCGCGATTGGGCCTCGACGTTGGTGGAAGGATAGCCGTACACCGTATCCATGATGGGCGGCAGATACAGCCGCTGCGGATCGGCGCGCGAGAAGCCGGCGTTGCGGTCCGGACTCCACTGCATGGGAGTGCGCACGCCATTGCGGTCGCCGATGAAGAAATTGTCGCCCATGCCGATTTCATCGCCGTAGTACACGATGGGCGAGCCCGGCATCGACAGCAGCAGGCTGTTCATGAGCTTGATGCGGTCCATGTCGTTTTCCATCAGCGGCGCCAGACGGCGGCGGATGCCGAGATTGATGCGCGCCTGCACGTCCGACGCATAGGTGGTGTACATGTAGTCGCGTTCCTTGCTGGTCACCATCTCCAACGTCAATTCGTCGTGATTGCGCAGGAAGATGGCCCACTGGCAGCTATCGGGAATATCCGGCGTCTGCTGCATAATTTCCGTGATCGGATAGCGGTCCTCCTGGGCGATGGCCATGTAGATGCGCGGCATCAGCGGAAAGTGATACGCCATGTGGCATTCGTCGCCGTCGCCGAAGTATTCGCGCACGTCCTCCGGCCACTGGTTGGCTTCGGCCAGCAGGAACCGGTTCTGATAGCGCGCGTCGATGGCGGCGCGCAGCTGCTTGATCACGGCATGCGTTTCGCGCAGATTTTCATTGTTGGTGCCCTCCCTCTCGACCAGGTAGGGAATCGCATCGAGCCGGAACCCGTCGACACCCATGTCGAGCCAGAACCGCATGGTCGCGAGGACCGCTTCGAGCACCTGCGGATTGTCGAAATTCAAATCGGGCTGATGGCTGAAGAAGCGGTGCCAATAGTAGGCCTTGGCCTGGTTGTCCCAGGTCCAGTTCGACGACTCGGTATCGGTGAAGATGATGCGCGTGTCGAGGTACTTCTGATCGGTGTCGCTCCAGACATAGAAATCGCGCGGCGGCGATCCCGCGGGCGCCGCGCGGGCGGCCTGAAACCACGGGTGTTGGTCGGAGGTGTGGTTGATGATCAGCTCGGTGATCACCCGCAGTTCGAGGCGGTGCGCCTCGCGCAGCATCGCGCGAAAATCGTCGAGCGTGCCGAATTGCGGATGCACGTTTTGATAATCCGAGATGTCGTAGCCATCGTCCTTGAGCGGCGACGGATAGAAGGGCATCAGCCAGATGGTGTTGACCCCCAAATCGCGGATGTATTCGAGCTTCGAGGTCAGGCCTTTGAAATCCCCGATGCCGTCGTCGTTCGAATCGAAGAACGACTTGACGTTCAGCTGGTAGATGACCGCATCCTTGTACCAGAGCGCGTCATGCGCATCGAGACCCGACGGCGCGGCGGCGGACTCGGGGGCGGGATTGTTGGTATCGTTCATCAGGCCGAGATTCACTGGTAGTAGTCGAAATCCTGCTCGCTGCGCACGCGTCTTCTCAACCTGAACACATGCGCGGGGGCACGCTGCGGGTCGAGCATGACGTAGTTGTGCCGGCCCCGCCAGATGTAGCGCTGTTCGCTCAACAGGTCATGCACCTGGTAGGGCTGTTCGGCATCGAGACGCAAGGCGCTGACGTCCAGGTCCACCCAGCCGGACTGCGGCTGATGCGGATCCAGATTCACCACCGTGAGAATGATATTACCGGACCCCGCATCCACCTTGAGATACGCGATCAGCTGATCATTGTCGATGGGGCAGAAATGCAGGCCGCGGTCGGACTGCAGTGCGGCATTTTCCCGGCGGATGCGGTTCATGCGCGCGATCAGCGACCACAGGCTGTCGGAGCGTGCAATGCTCCAATGCCGCAGCTGATATTTTTCCGAGTCGCGGTATTCCTCGCTGCCCGGCTCGCGCGGTTCGCTCTCCAGCAATTCATAGGTCGGGCCGTAGATCCCGTAGTTGGCGGCCAGGGTTGCCGCGAGTATGAGGCGCGCTGCAAACAGCGGCCGCAATCCCAACTGCAGTGTCTCGTGCAGGATGTCGGGCGTGTTGGGCCACACATTGGGCCGGTAGTACTGACGCCCCGGCCCCGATGCGAGCTCGGTGAAATAATCCGTGAGTTCCTGCTTGCTGTTGCGCCAGGTAAAGTACGTGTACGACTGCGAGAAGCCCAGCTTGGCGAGACGGTGCATGACCTTGGGGCGGGTGAACGCTTCCGCAAGGAAAATCACGTCCGGCGCCTTCTGCTTGACCTCGCCGATGAGCCACTCCCAGAAATCGAATGCCTTGGTATGCGGATTGTCGACCCGGAAAATCCTCACTCCCTGAGCAATCCAGTGATCGACGATGCTGCGCAGCTCATGCCACAGCGCGCGCCAGTCCTCGCTCTCGAAATCGAACGGGTAGATGTCCTGATACTTTTTGGGAGGATTCTCCGCGTACTGCACGCTGCCGTCAGGCCGATGTTTGAACCAGCCGGGATGGGCCTTCACATAGGGATGGTCCGGGGCGCACTGAAAGGCCAGATCGAGCGCCACCTCGATGCCGAACTCGCGCGCCTTGTGCAGCAATCCGCGAAATTCCTCGAGCGTGCCCAACGCCGGCAGGATGTCCTTATGTCCGCCCTCGACCGAGCCGATCGCCCACGGACTGCCTACATCCCCGGGCTTGGCCACCAGGGTATTGTTGGTCCCCTTGCGGTTGATGCGCCCGATCGGGTGGATGGGAGGGAAATACAGGACGTCGAATCCCATCTCGGCGAGGTACGGCAGCCGCGCCTCGACATCCCGGAAGGTGCCGTGACGGCCCGGTTCGTCGGCCGCCGAGCGCGGAAACATCTCGTACCAGGTGCTGAATCCCGCACGCTTGCGGTCCGCCACGAATTCCCGCGTCATGCTGGCCGCGAGACTGCGGTCCGCATAGCGCGCGACAATGGCCGCTCGCGCGGGGTCCAGCGCCAGTGTCTTCTGCGCGCCCGGGTCGGCACCGGGATCTGCGGCTGCCGCTCGCAATTGCGCCGACCATTCGCCGAGAATGGCGGCGTCGCTGCCCGAGGCCCCCGCGGCGGCCTGGTCGATGATCTCGCCGCCGACCTGCAAGGCCACGGCAATATCCGCCGCGTCGTCGCGACGCTCGAGTTCGCGCCGCCACGACTCGAAATGATCCACCCATGCCGTCACCGTGCATGAATAACGGCCCGCACGCGGCGGCGTGAATTCCGCGAGCCACACATCGTTGGCCTGCGGCTTCATGTCGGCCTCGAAGCCGCTGGTCATCCCGGCGGCACCCCAGCGCAGCACCACGCGCAGTCTATCGTGGCCATCGGTGAAGCAATGCGCTTCGACCGTCACCGCTTCGCCCGCGATGCACTTGCTCGGAAAACGTCCGCCGTCCACCGCCGGCAGGAGCGCATCGATGACCGCGCGCACCCGGCCCTCGGCCGGCGCCGCCTTGGGTGCGGCCGGTTTAGGCATGGGACTCACAGCGCAGCACCAGGGTGGCCAGGGGCGGCAGGCTCAGATTGACCGACTCCAGCCGGCCATGCGCGCCCACGGGTGCCGATTCCACGCCGCCGAAATTACCCCAGCCGGAACCACCGTATTCCCGGGCATCGGTATTCATTATCTCGCGCCAGAATCCGCGGCTGGGAACTCCCACCAGGAAGTTGCTGCGCGCGACGGGGGTGAAGTTGCAGATCACCAGCAAGGGCGCAGCGTCCGTGGCCTTGCGCAGAAAGGCAATGATGCTCATTTCCGCGTTGCCGAGGTCGACCCACTCGAAGCCGGCGGGCGAAAAGTCCAGCGCATGCAGAGCCGGTTCGCTGCGGTAGACCCGATTCATATCGCGGATCAGCCGCTGAACGCCGGCGTGTTCCGGCAGCTCTGCCACCCACCATTCGAGTTCCCCCTCGTGCGTCCATTCGCGCCGCTGTCCGAATTCACCGCCCATGAACAACAGCTTCTTGCCCGGATGCGCCCACATATAGCCGTAGAGAGCGCGCAAATTCGCAAACTGCTGCCAGTCGTCGCCCGGCATTTTGCCGATCAAAGAACCCTTGCCGTACACGACCTCGTCGTGCGACAGCGGCAATACGAAGTTCTCGTTGAACGCGTAGATGAGGGAGAAGGTCAGCTGGCCGTGGTGATATTTCCGATGCACGGGATCCTGTTTCATGTATTCCAGAGTGTCGTGCATCCAGCCCATGTTCCATTTCAACCCGAAGCCGAGACCGCCCATCTCGGGCGGGCGGGACACCATGGGCCAGGCGGTGGATTCCTCGGCGATCATGGCCACGTCCGGATGATCTCGATATACGGCCTGATTCAAGGTGCGCAGAAAATCGATGGCTTCGAGATTTTCGCGCCCCCCGAACCGATTCGGAATCCATTCGCCCTGCTTGCGGGCGTAGTCCAGATACAGCATCGAAGCCACCGCGTCCACGCGCAGGCCGTCGATGTGATATTTCTCGAACCAGAAGAGCGCGGATGAAATGAGGAAACTGCGGACTTCATTGCGGCCGAAATTGAAAATGGACGAATTCCATTCGGGGTGGAAGCCCTGCTGCGGATCGGCGTGCTCGTACAAATGCGTGCCGTCGAAGTAGGCCAGCCCGTGCTCATCCGTGGGAAAGTGCGAAGGCACCCAGTCGAGTATCACGCCCACCCCCTGCTGATGCAGGCGATCGACCAGATACATCAAGTCCTGCGGATCGCCGTAGCGGGCGGTCGGCGCAAAGTAGCCCGTCGTCTGATAGCCCCATGATCCGTAGAAGGGATGCTCGGTCACCGGCATGAGTTCCACATGCGTGAAGCCCATGTCACTGGCATAGTCCGCCAGCGCCACCCCAAGTTCGCGGTAGTTGAGAAAACGGCCATCCTTGCGGCGCCACGAACCTGGGTGCATTTCGTAGATCGACATCGGCGCGTCCAAGCCGTTGCGGCGTCCGCGCTCGGCCATCCAGGCAGCGTCTTGCCAGTCGTATTCCAGGGTCCACACGCGCGACGCCGTGGCCGGGGGCACCTCGCACAGCACGCCGTAGGGATCGGCCTTTTCCACCCTGTATCCATGGACGTGCGAGGTGATGTGGTACTTGTAAGCCTGGCCACGCTGGACCGCGGCCACCTCCCCCTCCCAG
>DATLVV010000127.1:0-3609 GCA_035577165.1 Steroidobacteraceae bacterium
CGACTCCCGTGGCATTGTCGACGGCTCCATTGAAGATATCGTGTCCGCCGGGGAGCGACGGGTCGCGGCCCAAGTGGTCCCAGTGGGCCGTGTACAGGACATATTCATGACGGCGGCTGCCGCCCGGCAGCAACGCGACCACATTCGCGGAGCTGAACCGGCGCACGCTGTCATGCAGCGTTGCGTCCACGCTCAGCCCGAGCGCCATCGCCTTGAATCCCGCATGGGCCGCCGCCGCAGCCGAGGCCGAAAAATCGAGTCCCGCGGCGCCGAACAAGGCGCGCGCAGCGTCTTTCTGGATCCAGCCCTCGATGGTGGCATGTGCGGCGCCATTGCCCTCCGCCGCAGCCAGGTCCAGCTGCGCCCCGCCCCAGGTGCTGCGGACCACATTCCAGCCGTAGCCAAGGGCGGCCTCGTCGTGAACCAGCAGCACCGCCGCCGCGCCATGCCGTGCGGCTTCCTCGATCTTGTAGGCCCAGCGTCCGTAATAGGTCTGTGTGCCGCCCTTGAAAACCTTGGGATCCTTGCTGGCGTAGCCCGGATCGTTGAGCAGCACCACCACCGTCTTGCCGCGCACGTCGATATTGGCGTAGTCGTTCCACGCGTATTCCGGTGCGACGATGCCGAAGCCCACGAACACCAACTCACTGCGTTTCAGCTCGGCCTGCGGCAACGCGAGTTTGCTCCAAATGAACATGTCCTTGCCGTAGGCCAGCGACACCGATCCGCCGTGACCGGCCGCCGACAGTACGGCGTCGGCGCCGGTCAGGGTCTCGATCATGGGTACTTGCTGCAGAAAACTGTCGCCGTTCCCGGGCTTGAGCCCGAGCCGGCGGAATTGCCCCACCAGGTAGGCGAGGGTTTTTTCCTCACCGGGGGTGCCGGGTTTCCGGCCCTCGAAGTCATCCGAGGCCAACACGCGGACACCGTCGCGAAACACGGATTCGTCGATGTCGGTGGAGGGCGGGGGCAACCTCGGTGACCCCGCGCAAGCGGCCAGCAGCAAGCCTGCGGCGGCTGAAACCGCCCCAGGACCCCGAATTCGCATGATATTCCGCACTCCTAAGGGTCAGCCGCGCGGCCAAAAGAGCAATACCACCACGCCCAGGCAGGCGGCGGTCGCCAAATGCGCCCAGCGGCGCCAGGGCCGGGCTTTTACCAGTCCCAGGAAACTCCCGGCGCTGGCGGCGGTCAAAAAGGCGAATGCCATCAAGCTCAATAGCAACCGGGGCACTTCACGCGATAGTTCGGGGTGTTCGGCCGCCAGGACACCGAAGACGATCAGAACGGTTCCCAGACCGAACGTAATCGATGCCGCGGAACCCAGAATGATACCGATCAAAACCGTGAACGGACGCATACCTTGCGGCTCATATACACTTGCTAGCAGGCACAGGCTTCTCTAGCCTTGATGAATTGGGGACGGAAGTTTACAGGAGATCGGGTACGGTGATGACTAATAGGCCTCGGGCCAATCGTTCGCGCTGGATAACCGCCGCCGCCGTCTGCGCGAGCGCAGTGGGCCTTGCCGCACTGCTGGGTGCGGCCATGACGCCCTCGCCCGCCGTACCGGCGAGCGCCGCTGTCCTCGCGCCCACGGAGCAGGAGAACTATGTCGCCCGCCGCGTGGCCGATATCGTGTCCCGTGAACACTACCGGCGCGCGCCGCTCGACGATCATCTGTCGAGTTTGATCCTCGACCGCTATCTCGACGCGATCGACGGTGCGAGAAGTTATTTTTATGCGAGCGACATCGCGGAGTTCGAACGCTACCGCTACGAGCTCGACGATGCGATCAAGTCCGGCGACGTGGAACCGGCCTTCGTCATCTTCCGGCGCTACCAACAGCGCAGCCGCGAGCGCATGGCCTATGCCATCGAATTGCTCAAACAGAAGCCGGACTTCGACGTCGACGAGTCGTTCAATTTCGACCGTGAAAAAGAACCCTGGCCGGCCAACGCCGCCGAGATGAACGAACTGTGGCGCAAGCGCGTGAAGAACGATGGGCTGTCGCTCGTGATCGCAGGCAAGCAGTGGCCGGAAGTCTCCGACGTGCTGCGCAAACGCTACGAGCATGTCGCGAAACGCATGGACCAGAGCAAGCCGGAAGACGTCTTCGAGGCATTCATGAATGCCTTCGTGCTGTCGCTCGATCCGCACTCGAATTATTTCTCGGCGCGCAATTCCGAGGAATACAACATTCAGATGAGTCTGAGCTACGAAGGCATCGGCGCCTCCCTGCAGCTCACCGACGACTACGTGACGGTGATCGACGTCATCGCGGGCGGTCCGGCCGCAACCAGCGGCAAGCTCACCGCCAACGACCGGATTACCGCGGTCGGCGAGGGAAAAACCGGAGAACTGACCGACGTCATCGGCTGGCGCCTGGACGACGTCGTGCAGAAGATCCGCGGCCCGGGCGGCACGGAAGTGCGTCTGCAGCTGCTGCCGGCGGGCGCGGCTCCCGGTTCGGCGCAGAAGGTGGTGGAGTTCACGCGCAATCGCGTCTCCCTGGAAGCGCAAGCCGCGCACAAGGCGATGCGCGTCGAGCAGCGCAACGGTCGTGACGTGAAAGTCGGCATCATCACGGTACCGAGTTTCTACCAGGATTACGACGCCAGCCGTGCCGGCGCGAAGGACTACCGCAGCACGACCCGCGACGTGCAGCGCCTGATCAGCGAGCTGAAGAAGGACGGCATGGACGTGCTGATCATGGATCTGCGCGCCAACGGCGGCGGCTATCTTCCCGAGGCGGAATCGCTGACCGGCCTGTTCATCGACCGCGGACCGGTCGTGCAGCTGCGCGACACCACGGGCCGCATCGAGGTGGACGATGATCCCGATCCGGCCATTTTCTACGGCGGCCCGATGATCGTGCTGGTGGATCGCTTCAGCGCATCGGCATCGGAGATTTTCGCAGGTGCGATCCAGGACTACGGCCGCGCCCTCATCATCGGCCAGCAGACTTACGGCAAGGGCACGGTGCAGAACGCGCATCCGCTCAACTACACGATTTTCGGTCGCAAACCCGAACTCGGTCAGCTCAACGTGACCATCGGCAAATACTACCGAATCACCGGCGAGAGCACCCAGGACCGCGGTGTCACCCCCGACATCGCCCTGCCCTCCTTGATCGACGCCAATGAGGTCGGCGAGAGCACTCGCGACCGCGCGCTGCCCTGGGATCACATCGAACCCGCCAGCTTCAGGGCCGAAGGCGATTTGAAGCAGATGACTGCGTCCCTGGAGAAGTTGCACCAGGAGCGCACCGCCAACAGCGCCGATTTCCGCTACCTGCACGACGACATCGCCGCGCTCGATGCAATGCGCAGCCAAAAGACGCTGTCGCTCAACATCAAGACGCGCGAGGCGGAACGCAAACGCCAGGAGACCCAGCGTCTGGAGCGGGAGAATGCCTGGCGGGCTGCGCACGACGTCAAGCCCGCGAAGGCGCTGGATGAGATCAAGGACGACGCGGCCGCCGGAATATTGCTCGATGAGGCGGCGCAGATCGCCGCGGACCTTGCGGTGGCGACCGTGCATCGGGCGGCCCCCACCCAGGCGCGCCGCGCCGACAAACCGGTGCACGACGAGCCCTAGGAGCCTGTC
>DATLVV010000128.1:0-11594 GCA_035577165.1 Steroidobacteraceae bacterium
TACCGAAGTTCAAGTCCAGCCGGGGGCCGGGGCGGTGAGGCCGGTGGTCTCGGCCAGACCCAACAGGCGATTCATCCATTGAATGGCGCCGCCGGCAGCGCCCTTGTTGAGATTATCGATCACCGACATGACGGCGATGGAATTGCCGTTGGTCACCGCTCCCAGGTGCGCATAATTGCTGGTCGCCACATCCTTGACGCGCGGCGCCGCATCGCCGACCTGCACGAAGGGGCAGTCCTGGTAGTACGCCTTGAGCGCCTCGAGCGCCTGCGCCGTGGTCATCGATCGCTTGAGGCTGGCCTGCACCGTGACATGGATGCCCCGGGCGAACGGGCCGGAATGCGCCACGAAATTAAGCTCGACCTCGACCCCCGCGGCAAGCTTGGCGCAGGCGATGATTTCCGGAACGTGACGATGGCTCAAGGCGCCGTAGGCATAGAGGTCGCTGTGCCGCTGCGGATGATGGGTGCCCTCCACCGGCTTGCGGCCCGAGCCGGTGCTGCCGGTGATGCCGGTCACGAACAGGCGGGTGTCGGTCAGCCCAAGCGCCAGCAAAGGCACGGTGGCGAGCAGGGTGGCCGTGGCGAAGCAGCCGGGATGCGCCACATGGCGGGTGGGCGATTTGCGCAAATGCTCCGGGATGGCGCAGGTGAATTCACGGATTCTCGCCGGCGCGCCATGCGCATGCTTGTAGACGGCCTCGTAGGCGGCGGCGCTCGAATAACGGAAGTCGGCGGAGATATCGACACAATGCACTTCAGTACCCGCCGCCTCGGCCGCTCCCAACAGACGATCGATGAGGGCGGCGGCCGCCCCATGAGGTGCCGCCGAAAACAGCGCGCAGCGTGGCGTACGCCGCACCAGCGCCTCGATCTCCTCCAAGCCGGCAAACCTCAAGTCCGGATAGGCGCTGCGCAAATGCGCGAAAGCGCCGGACACCTTCGCGCCGGGCTGACTATCCGATAGGATGGCGGTCACTTCGAGCGCCGGGTGCCCCGCCATCAACCGCAGCAACTCACCGGCCACATAGCCGGTGCCGCCCAGCACGATCGCAGGAGTCGCAGCGCTCATTCGCCGGCTACTTTGGCTTCACGCGCCTGCGAGAGGCCAAGCCGCGCGATGAGATAATCGCCCAAGTCCGCGGGACTGCTGATGGCGTTGAACGCCTCGACATTCATCTGTTCGCGGATGATCTGCACTCCCACCTGATTGTCGGTCGCGGGTCCGGTGACCACGGCGGGTTCGATGCCGAAGCGCTCGCGCAACAATTTCACGCCGCCCCACGCGGCCACCGGATCATTGGCGGACAGCACCACCGCGGTCAGCGCCGTCTTGATGTCCGCCTGCAGCAAGATGGATTCCACGCCATAGGTTCCGAGCAGCCCGTCTCCCAGCTCGAACACGATGACATCGGGCTGGCCGGCCGCCATTTCCGTGAGCATGGCGCGCGTCAATGCCGGACCGCACTTGGCGGTGGTGGTGACGATCCCTAAGTCCGTGAAAATCATGGTGCGCCGCGCGCCCGAGTCCTCGAACGCCAGAATATCGCGGCGCAAAGACACGCCCGTGGCTTTGAAAGCATCGACCGTGAGTCCGCGGTGACGCATGCGCGCGATGATGGCGGAGGCCGCCGCCGTTTTGCCGGCTTCCATGCAGGTCCCGGCCAAGGCGACCACCGGTACGCCGCGCGCATTGAGCACGGCCTCGTAGTTCAAGGCCTGGTACCCCACCTTGGCGGGTACGCCGATGCGCTCGCCCAGGTAGGGAAAGGTCAGCACCGCGCCCAACACCTTGCAGTCGAAGGGCTTGCCCTTGTCGGGGGTGGCGGAATCGCAGATGCCGAGCACGCCGCCGATGTTCAGCATCTGAATCACATCGCCCGGCTTGAGCGCGTCCGGAATGTGGCCCGAATAGCCGAACAAGGCTTTGCGATGACCCAGTGCGCCGACCACGACATCGCCGCGCGCCACCTTCGCCATGCGGCCGCTGGTCAACTCCACGGTGTTGTAGGTCGACTTGTTGTTCAGGATCTCGACCACCACCACCAGCCCCTCTTCGCAGGGAATATTCGCGGCGATGCGAATCTCGTGCGACAGGCCGCAGGCCTGCGTCACCGAGGCAATTTTATCCACAACGACGGTGCGCATGGCGTTCACTCAACTCCCCGCCCGTTGGTAGAACACTCCGGTCAAAGCGAGCATCTTTGAATAGCCCAGCGCATCCGCCGGAGTCCATTCACCCGCCGATTCGCCATAGACCCCTCTCGAGGCAGCCATCAGAGAGTGCGGCGAGGATACCCCTTCCACGAACACGGAGCCGGGGCGGAACAGGACCCGCACCTCGCCGCTGACCCTAACTTGCGAGGACTTGAGCAGCGCCTCGATGTCGCGGCACACCGGATCCAGGTGTTGCCCCTCGTGCACCAAGTCGCCGTAGGGCTGCGCCACGGTCTCCTTGATGCGCGCCTGCTTGCCGGTCAGGACCAGTTTTTCCAATTCGCGATGCGCCGTCAGCAACACGTCGGCGGCCGGCGCCTCGAAGGCGACCCGACCCTTGGTGCCGATCACGGTGTCGCCCAGGTGAATGCCGCGGCCGATGCCGAAGGGCCCGGCCAGCAATTCGAGTTGTTCGATGATGGCGACCGCCGGCAGGGCGGCGCCGTCGAGGCTGACCGGAACCCCCCGGCTGAATCCGATGGTATGCCGCTCGGGCGCGCGCGGCGCCGAGAATGCATCCTTTGACAGCACCCACGCCGAATCGGGAATGCTGCCCTCCGAGGTCAAGGTCTCCTTGCCGCCGATGGTGACGCCCCAGAGTCCGCGGTTCACCGAGTAGGCCGCGCCGAAGGGCGGGATCGGCAGCGCATGATCCTCGAGATACTTGAGCTGCTCCGGCCGTTTGAAGGCGCGGTCACGCACCGGCGCAATGATCTCGAGGTCGGGCGCGAGGGTGCGCAGAGCCACCTCGAAGCGCACCTGGTCATTGCCCGCGGCGGTGCAGCCGTGCGCGACCCGCTGGGTTTTCAGCGACAGGGCCATTTGCGCGATGGTCTGTGCCTGCAGCACGCGTTCCGCGCCGACGCACAGCGGATAAACGCCGCCCCGCCGCACATTGCCCATGATCAGGAACTTGAGCACCTGGTCGAAATAGGCGGCGCGCGCATCGATCAAGTGGTGTCCGATGGCGCCCAATTGGCGCGAACGCTCGGCCAGGGACTGCGCCGCCGCCGCGTCGATGCCGCCGGTGTCGACGGTCACGGTGATCACCGGCCGGCCGTAGGTGTCCTTGAGCCAGGGGACGCAGAACGAGGTGTCGAGGCCGCCGGAAAAAGCCAACAAGATGGGCTCAGCGCCCGGTGTTGAAATCGATGTCATGGGATTCAGCGTCCGAACAGGGCGAGAAGGCGCTCAGCCAGCTTGCGCTGCTCGCGCGCCCCGGCCGTGGCGATGAAAATGGTGTCGTCGCCGGATATGGTGCCGATGACTTCAGGCCATCGGGCGGTGTCGATGGCCACCGCCACGCTCTGCGCCGAACCCACCGTGGTCTTCAATACCGTGAGGTTCGTGCCGGCAGTCAGTCGCGCACTGACGAATTGCCGCAGGCTGGAAAAATCGTTTCTGGTCGGAGCCGCCGTCTCAGGCAGTACATAGCGATCGCCCAATTTGGCCACCCCCAACTCGCGCAAGTCCCGGCTGACGCTCGACTGGGTGGCGACATGGCCATGCTTGCGCAGCATGGCCACCAATTCGGTTTGCCGGCCGACGGTCTGCTCGCGGATGATCTTGGCCAGCGCCGAGCGGCGCGCCGGAGCGCTGGTGGGGTCGGTGTCGGAACGGAGCATGTCGGGCTCACTGCATAAAGTTGCACGCATCCTGCATAAAAATGCACCGACTGTCAATGCGGCGGCCCGCGTCTTGGTAAACTGTTCCCCATGATCCCTTTTTCCATTCTCGACCTGTCTCCGGTAGCCATGGGCAGCAACCCCGCGCAGTCGCTGCGCAACACGCTGGATCTGGCGCAGCACGCGGAACAATGGGGCTACCACCGCTATTGGCTGGCCGAGCATCACAGCATGCCCGGCATCGCGAGCGCCGCCACCTCGGTGGTGATCTGCCATGTCGCCTCGGGAACCTCGAGCATCCGCGTCGGGGCGGGCGGCATCATGCTGCCGAACCATTCGCCGCTGGTGATCGCGGAGCAATTCGGCACCTTGGAGAGCCTGTTTCCGGGCCGCATCGATTTGGGCTTGGGCCGCGCTCCGGGGTCCGATCAATTGA
This sequence comes from Steroidobacteraceae bacterium, assembly GCA_035577165.1. GTDB lineage: Bacteria > Pseudomonadota > Gammaproteobacteria > Steroidobacterales > Steroidobacteraceae > Bog-1198. The sequence goes on from DATLVV010000128.1 coordinate 4,278, forward strand.
CGGCGCAGGCCTTGCGGCGCAATCTCACCTCGGACCCCGAGTACTTTCCCCGCGACGTGCTCGAGTTGATGGCATATTTCGCGCCGCCCACCGGGGAGCAGCGGGTCATGGCCATCCCCGGCGCCGGACTCAAGGTGCCGCTGTGGATCCTGGGTTCAAGCCTGTTCGGCGCACAGGTCGCGGCCGCGTTGGGTCTACCCTTCGCCTTCGCGTCGCACTTCGCGCCGGCCATGATGATGCAGGCCTTGGAAGTCTACCGCGCGCGATTCCAACCGTCCGAACAGCTCGCCCGCCCCTATGCCATGCTGGGATTCAATATTTTTGCTGCCGAGTCCGATGACGAAGCGCGCCTGCTGGCCACCTCCATGCAACAGGCTTTCGTGAATCTGCGCAGCGGCCGGCCGACGCAGTTGCCGCCGCCGCTGCCGGGGTACGAGACGCAGCTGCCGCCGCCCGCCAGGGCGATGCTGGCGGATGTGCTCACCTGTTCCGCGGTGGGCGCGCGCGACACGGTTCGACACGCGCTGCGGGCCTTCATCGATAGAACCCGGCCCGACGAATTGATGATCACCTCGCAAATGTTCGACCACGCCGCGCGGCTGCGTTCCTACCAGATCACCGCCGAGATCCGCGACACCTTCGCCTAGCGCCCGGGGGGTCCCCGCTCAGCCCGGTACCCCTAGAAATTGGCGCATCCGCGCCAATTCCGCTTCGAGACCGGCGCGAAACGCGGCACTGCGCGGTGCGCGTCCGCCGACGTAGCCGAACGCACAACCGAGCCCGCTCGGCGTCGCGACTGCGTTGCCCCAGCCGATCACGCGCTCGTGCCAGAGCAGGGGCAGCGCGTAATAGCCGAGCTTGCGCTTGGCGGCGGGGGTGTAGGCCTCGAAGCGGTAGGCCCAATCCCAGAAAATCTCGAAGCGGCGACGATCCCAGACGATGGGATCGAAGGGCGTGAGCAAGCGCACCCCCTCGTCCGGCCGCCAGCGGTTGGACGACGGCCGCTCATCGGCCGGCCAGTACCAATCAATGCCTTCCGTGCGCACATGGCCGAGACGCTGCCTGGCGCGGGCAAGTGCCGCTGCGCGATGCGCCGTCCACTGCGGCGCGCCGCCGCGCAGGTGGCTGACGAGTTGGCCCAGGGTGACCGCCGGCAGGGGCGCGTACTTGCGTACGATCAAGTCCACCAGCGCATCCATGCGTGAATTCGCCACCGCCAAATCCTGCGGGTCGTCCGCGGCGCTCTCGGCAGCGGGCGAGCGCGCCGCATACACGCGGGTACCGCCTTCACGCCGCGCCACGCGCAGCAGGCCGCGGTAGTGCATGACGTCGAGCAGCTCGGTGCTGGCGTTCGACGATCCGCCGAACCAATTCTTCACCTTGCCGTGCGCAAAATGCGCATCCACCTCGCGCGGGTGGGCGCTGCCGCGCGCGCGGACGAACGCCAGCACGGCGGCGGCCTGCTCGGCGCGCGCCGCGGACCACACCGTGCGCGCCGTTCGCGGATGCATCAACTGATGATTGGCCCGCGGCAGATAGCCGTAATTGACGAAGAAATCTTCCTCGAGCGGCAGCCGCGGATAGCGGCGCTCCAGGTCGCCGGCCCGATAGGCGAGCACGCGGTGGCGCAGGGTCAGGTCCTGGGCGCGTGCGGGCGCGCGGATCGGATCAGCCTGCACGAATCCCAACCTGTCGATCGCACGCTTGAGGGTGGTTGGCTTGAACAGCGAACGCGCAATCGCGTAACGGCGCAGATGATCGAGGGTGACGCGCATGCGGCGATGATATTCCAAACCCGCTCCTGTACATTGTCGACGATGCTGGAAACCATCGAAGTAGAAACGGCTGCAAAGCCGGATGCCGCCGTGATCTGGCTGCACGGCCTCGGCGCCGACGGCCATGATTTCGAGCCCATCGTCCCGGAAATCGTGCGGCGCGGGGAACGAGCATGGCGATTCGTCTTCCCCAACGCTCCGGTTCGTCCGGTCACCATCAACGGCGGTATGCCGATGCGCGCCTGGTACGACCTCAAGGGATTGGACCGCAAGTCTGCCGAGGATGTGGCGGGCTTTCGCGCCACCGAGACGCAAGTCAGGCAACTGATTGCGAGGGAGGGCGAGCGCGGCATTCCAGCCCGGCGCATAGTCCTCGCCGGCTTCTCGCAAGGAGCCGCCGTGTCGCTTTACACCGCCGCGCGTTTCGCGGAAGGCCTGGCGGGAGTCATGGCGCTGTCGGGGTACTTGCCGGGCGAAGGCACCTTTCACGCCGAGCGCTCGGCGTCCAACAACGCGACGCCGATATTCATGGCCCACGGCCGGGTGGACGATGTTCTGCCCATGAGCTTGGGGACCCAGTCGCGCAACTTTCTAAAAGCTGAAGGGTATTCGGTCGAGTGGCACGACTATCCCATGGCGCATGCGGTGTGCGCCGAAGAGGTCGCGGATATTCGCGAATTCTTGTTCCGCGTTTTGCCATAACGCAGCGGCCATTTTGTTCGGCGCCCGGGTCCAGGTGACAGACCGCGTCACCCGGACTAAGCTCACCAGCCAACCTATTTTTGAGCGAGATCGCCAGTGGCCACATCAGTGTCAGAAAAACGCGCGAAGCTCAGTGCTGCGGCGCAACGGCTTGGTGCAGAGGTGGAAAAGGCCGTGGCGCGGTCCGAGGCCGCGAAGCAGACCGTGCGCGCGGCCAAGAACGTGCTGAAGCGCGCCCGCAAGCTGGCCAAGGCCAGCAAGAGGGCTGCTAAACAGGCGAAAAAGAAGGCCAAAGCCGCGCTGGCAACCGCGCAAGTCCGCGCGCGGCCGGCGTCTCCGCAAAAAACTGCAGTTGCGACCAAGGCTTCCGCCAAAAAGGCCACGAAACAGCCGTCACGCCGTGCGGCGCCCCCGAAGTCAGCGCCCGTTGCGGCGGCGAAACGGCGTCCCGCCCGAAAGCCGGCCGCGGCGCCGAAGGCGAGTCCGCCGCCGGAGCATCCGGAAGCGACGGAAGTGACCGAGAGCGCATCGCCCGCGTCTTGAGGTCACTGCGGGTCGAGTTCAGCGCTGCGGGCTGAAGTGCAGCAGCAGGCCGGGAAACAACACGTCGACCGCCAAGGCCAGCATCAGGGAAACCAAGAACGCGACGATCTGTCCGGATACCCACAACCAAAACGCCTTGCGGGTGGTGAAGCCTTGGATTTCGCTGAATCCCATGACCTGCAGCACGACGCTCCAAATCAACAGCAGGACATAGGATATGAACTGCAGATGCAGCAGCAACACGACGAATCCCTCGACGTCGCTGCGCGGGGTCTCGACGAAGGCGGCCTCGCCGGCCAGCAATGCCGTCAGCAGCCAGATGCCGAGTGAAGCGGCCAGGGGCACGCTGCCGTAGGCGAGAACGTGAACCACCTGCGCACGAGTCGCCTTGCCGCCCAGGCGGGCACCCAGGCGGCGGTAGATGAGCGTCATGACGAGCAAGCCGGCCACCCCGGCAACGGTCCCGTAGATCAAGGAATTACCGAGAATTTCCGCCACGCTGCGGTGATTTCCCGCGCCTTCGGTGCGATACAGTGCAAGCAAGTTGCCGATCCCCTGAGCTGCCGCCAACGCATAGTCGAGAACGCCGACGGGCTGCGCCGACATGTCGCGGAATACGCGTCGAGGTCTCAGCCAGACATCTTTCAGCGGTCGAATGGGTTCGGTCGGCAACACTTCTGCAGCCTACGCAATCAATGTGACCGACTCCAGCATCACGCACAGATGACAGCAGACTTTTTCGGGGCTACTCTCGCAACGAGTTCGTACGATCTCTAGGAGAAGAGTGACCATGGCAAAGAAGAGCAAGTCGAAGAAGCGTCCGATGGCAAAGGCAAAACGCCGCGCCGCCAAGAAAGTCGCGAAAAAGAAAGCACGGCCGGCCAAGGTAAAGGCTAAGGCAAAGCGGGTTGCGAAGAAGGCTGCGCCCAAGAAGGCCAAGCCCAAGGCCAAGGTTGCGGCGAAGAAAGCTGCGCCGAAGAAGGCTGCACCGATAAAAGCTGCGCCGAAAAAAGCTGCAGCGAAGCGACCTGCGCCGGCGCCGATCGTTCCGGCACCGATGGCGGCACCGCCCGTGATGCCGGCCGCGGAGACGCCGACGTCGACGACTCCCAGCACAGAACCGATGGCGTTTTAAGAATCGCTGCAGGGATGACTTAGGCGCGTATCAGCCCTTTGAGAGGGCGCGCGCCGCTGCTGTCCGGGAATATTCGAGTGGCAAGCGCCTGCGCATCGACGTGCATATGCTCGTCGAGCACGGCTTTGAACACGCTGCGCAAATCGAGCGTCGGCCGCAGATCGCGGTTGTCGAGCAGCGCCGTGCGCGCAAGACCCGGCCAGTCGGCCACCACGCGACCGCCGCGTACGGCTCCGCCCGCCAGGAACGCGCAGCCGCCGGTTCCATGATCGGTGCCGCGGGTCCCGTTCATGGCGGCGGTGCGGCCGAACTCGGTCACGACCATCACGGCGGTTTGCGGCCATAGGGGCCCCAGTTCATCCGCCAGGGTGCGAAGCGCCTTGTCGAGCCCGGCCAGCCGTTGCGCGAGCGTGCCCTTGGCGCCGCCTTGGTTGGCGTGCGTATCCCAGCCCGAGGCCTCGATGACCGCCACTTCGGGACCGCCAACGCTGCGCATCAGCGCTGCCGCCATGCGAGTCACGCCGCCGATCTTATCGATCGCGGCGGACGGCCGGGCAGCCATGCCCTCATCGCCAAGCTTCTCGGTCTGCACGCCCTCGCTCAACCGCGCCGAAAACCAATCGTCCTGGGAATAAAGGTCGGCCAAGCGCGAAAGCAGTTCCTCGTCGACGTCGGGGGTCATCTGCGGCGATTTGGAAATCACCGGTGCATCGCCCCGCAGGATCAGCGGCACGTTCTGACTCAGGGATACCGCGCGCTCCCCGGCGTTCCCGGCGCCGCGCGGCAAGGCGGCAAGTGCGCGATTGAGCCAGCCGTCGGCGCTGCCCAGAGGCTTGCTCAATCCGTTCTCGAGCACATTTTGCCCGTCGAAATGCGAGCGGTCGCGGTACGGCGAGGCGACCGCCTGGAACACCAGCAACTCGCCCGCGGCATAGCGCTCGTGCAGGAACGCAAAGGAGGGGTGCAGGCCGAAGGTGCCGTCGAGCTCCAGCGCGCCATCGGCGGCGCCCGGAGCGGCTATCGCCAGCTCACGATGCAATTCCGCATAGTGCGGGTCGGCATGGGGCGGCACCGCCGCCAGACCATCCAGCGCACCGCGCAATATCACCACCACCAGGCGCGCGCTGCCGCCGGTATGGGCGAACAACACGCCTGGAAGGACGGCGCTCGCCGCCAATGCGCCGCTGCTCACCAGAAAGCGGCGCCGAGTCAGTCCCCAATGCCGGTTGCGCATCCCTATCTCCGCTGAAATTCCGGGCTCATCAACAGCAATGCCACGGCCTGAGTGGCGGAGGAGGCCCGCCGCAGCGCCGTCACGGTCTCGGCGCGCACGTAGGCGCCCAAGCTCGCCGCCGCCAGGTCCACGGGGTCGAGGGCTCCTTCATAGCGGCCCGCAACCCGCGATGCCCACAGCACTCGATGCATGAGCGCATCCGATCCATCCCAACTCTTCGACGTGTCCGGCCAGCCCGCGGGCGATCCCGGTGTGTACTGGCGCTGACCGAGAAGATCGAAACTGCGCACGACTTCTTCGGGCCGACGCGGCGAGATATCCAAGGCCCGCAAGGTCGAGAACACGAAATCCTCCGGGGTCTTGAACTTGCGCAGGTCGGGCTCCCAGGCCTCCGGGCACTGAACCAATGTCGCATAGACCTGCGGCAGGTCACCCCCGGTTTTGAGGAAGGCCTTGGCGACGCGGTTGATGGCGGCGGGCGGCGGGTCGTCGGCGATGAAATGCCGGACCAGCTTGGTGGCGATGAAATGCGCGGTGGCGGGGTGCTCCGCCAGATCCTCGAGCACGGCCTCGCCCTGGCGACGGCCTTCCTCGCGGTAGGTTTTGTCGAGAAAGATCTTGGCGCCCGGCTCGTGCAAGTTATCGCGGAAATAGAAGCGCCCGGGAATCCCGCCGGCCAGACGCCCCTTGCCGCCGCCGATCGACCATCCCGTTATGATCTGGGCAAAGCTGGTGACATCCGCTTGCGTGTAGCCACCGTTCACACCCAGGGTGTGCAGTTCAAGAATTTCGCGCGCCAGGTTTTCGTTGATGCCGAGCTCGCGCTTGCGCCGGGCGGCGAGTAGCGCCAACTCGGAGTCCTTGCCCACCGAAGACTGGTTGTCGAGGAAGGCGATCATGGCGGGGTGCTGTTCCACCGCGATCAATAGGTCGACGAAGCGACCCGCGACATTCGGCCGTATCGCTTCATTTTCGAGGGTGCCGGCGATGCCCGTCACCGCGCCCTTGTCGGCCGACACGGCAAAGTGATTGGCCCAAAAGTGAACCAGGCGTTCGGCAAAAGGCCGCGCGGTGAGGGCGGCGCTTTGCGCGCGTGCCAAGACCTGTGCGCGATAATGGGGTAGATAGACGTCGCGCACCGGGTTCGCGCCCGGCGTCTCAGCCGGGGCGGTGGCCTCGCGCTTCTGCTCCCTGCGCTCCTCACGAGCCGCCAGTACTTCGGTGAAGATCTGGTCGGATGGCGCCAGCGGGGCATTGCCCACAAGCTGCACCGCCCCCTTGATCTGTGCCAGCAACCAGGCTCGCGGGTCGCCGGCCGCGGCGGCGAGGTCCCCCGGCCGGGCCCCCAGGCCAAAGCGCAGTACGGCTATTTCACGTTGCATGGAAGAGACAACGGCACCGCCCTGCGGCGGTTGACCTCAGCAAATGCGGATCACTTCACATTGGTCAATAGGAAGCGCAGGGCAAATGCGACTGCGATGAGGGCGATGATGACATTGAGGGCCACGCCGATCCGGGTCCAATATCCGGGCGGCACGACCTCCGGATCCAGGTTTTTGACCACTTGGCGGAATTGGCGGGCGGATATGAGCGCAACCGCCGCTCCCAGCAGCAACAGCACGACTCCCACAGCGAGCGAAAACCCGCGCTGCGACACAGACGGGGCCTGGTGAGCCACCATTTGCAGAAACAGGCCGAAGCGCTCCACCACGAATCCAAAGCCCATCAAGGCTATGGCGCTGCGTTGCCAGGCGAGCAGGGTGCGTTCCGCGGCGAACAGCACCCGGGGATCTGCGGTGTAGGACATGCGTCAAGCTCCATCTGGTGGTGACACCGAGAGAAATTGAGTCAGTCGAGTCTTACATATTGATACGCCGGGTGCCGATCGTCACACCAACGGAAGTCCGCGAGTATTGCGGCGAAACCAC
>DATLVV010000129.1:0-6792 GCA_035577165.1 Steroidobacteraceae bacterium
CGAAAAGTGACTCAATTCACCGGTAACGACACTGTTCCCGAGGCCGAACGCCTCGGCGATGGCTTCCCCGAGAAAGGCTCGCAATGCGAAACAATAGATGGCTGGGATCGGAGCGCGCGCGCCCGGATAGAACGCGTCCAATACACCGCTGAATGCCGAGTGCGCGGCGGCATAGTCGACCAAAGCCCAAGGATTCTCGAGAAAGTCATCGACGACGACGAGCGGCTCGCGCTCGGCGCCGATCCGTGAGACCGCGATCTTGCATTGATCGTGCAGTCGTAATTTTCCATCGAGATCGAGCATGCGATGATGCTATTCGACGAAGGGTTCCACTTCCATACGCCGGCCGCACAGAAAGGCATCCGCCACGAGTTGCAAGGGCGCGACGTCGACGTCGACGCGGCGGCTGTAAACCAGGTCGGCAAAATGTGAGTACAAGTCGGGATATTCCGCCGCGGATGCGCAGGGCACCTCCAGTCCGTCTATGGCCAGCGTCTTGCCGCCCATCGAGAGGCGCAGAGCGCCCGAGTCGGTTGCCACGTCGATGTTCCAGGTTTGAGGGCCGGTCTGCAGAAAGTCGAATTCCGCGCGCACCGGAGTGCCGTACGAGTCGGTGAGCGAGAGATTGGCCGCTATCGGCGTCGCCGAATTGCGGGGATACGAAAGTTCGGCCGCCTTCAGCACCAGCGGGCGGGGAACGATGCGGGTCAGAATGGACAGCGCATTGATTCCCGGATCGAACACGCCCAAGCCGCCGGCCGTCCATATCCACGTCTGGCCGGGATGCCAAATTCGCACATCCTCCTTCCAGGTGACCGTAATGTTGCCAATCTTGCGCTTTCGCAGCCATTCACGCGCCGGCTCGACGCCGCCCGCGTGCCGCGAGTGCCAGGATGCGAACAATGCCACCCCTTTTTTCTGGGCGAGATGCGTCAGCGCGGCGACTTCGCTGACCGTCACCCCCGGGGGCTTTTCCAAGAGCACGTGCAGGCCCTGTTCCAAGGCGTAGCGCGCAATTTCGTAACGCACCTGTGGCGGGGTGCACAGGGCAACGGCGGATACGTCGGGCAGTGCCTGAATCAGGGCCGGCAGATCCTTGAAGCTGGGCAGATCGCTCGATTTTTGATGCGGGCTGGCAACCGCGACCAACTCAAAGGCATCATTGGCGGCCAGCGCGGGCATGTGCTGATCGCGCGCGATCTTTCCGAGACCCACCAGCGCGATCTTGATGGTTGGCATGGCTTGCTCGGCTTAAGGCCGGTCAGCGCGCAGCGTGCGAATTCCGGCTCGCCGCTCTTGCGCCTCGCGCTTGCAGATCAGGTCCATTGCTTCCTGGATCAGCTTGCGCATGGCTTCTCTGGCCAAATCAACCTTTCCCGCAATGATGGCATCCCCTACCTTTTTATGATCTGCGACGCTGGCGAGCCTCACACCCTTGTATCGATTGGTCATGCGAATGCTGAAACGAAGCGCGGTGGCGATGAGTTCGGAGAGCTGCGCATAGAATCGGTTGCGGCTTCCCCGGAGAACGGCCACGTGAAAGGCGATGTCGCTTTCCAGCGGGTCGTCTTCACCGCGATCCGCGGCTTGCATCCGCACGATTGCGGCCCGAATTGCGGCCTTCTCGTCGGCGCCGGCCGAGGCGGCCGCGAGCGCGGCGGCAACCGGCTCAACCGCCAATCGGATTTCGGTGAATTCAATGAGCAGCGCCATCGAGAATTTACGCTCCAGCAGCCAGCCGAGCACGTCCGGGTCCAGCAGATTCCATTTATCTTCGGGCTGCACCCAGGTGCCGCGCCGCGGCCGCGCTCCCAGCAGTCCCTTGGCGGTGAGCATCTTGACGGCCTCGCGCAGCACCGGGCGGCTCGCACCATATTGGCGGCAAAGCTCCGCCTCGATCGGGATCGGGTTGTCCGCCGAATACACGCCGGTGACGATGGCGATGCCGATGTGGTTGGCAATACTGTAAGTGAGGTTCTGGCCGCGGACGTGAGTGCTCATGGCCGATACTCTGGCTCACGCAGACCCTGAACGCCAGTCCGGTAGAAAAACACGCTTCCGGCGTGGGGGTCGGCACGCAATGTCTCGTCCGTCATTCCCTCGCGCGCGCTGGTGACGCAGAGGATGTCCAGATCGGAACCGGCGAAGCAAACACAGCTTGGCTGGCGGGCGGGCACACGTAGGGTGCGGTCGATGCGTCCATCGGGGGTGTAGCGAATGATGCAACCGCCGCCCCACTGCGCGCTCCACATGCAGCCGTCCACATCGATGGCAGCGCCATCAGGCACCGAGCCCACCGCGGTGTGCGCAAACACCCGGGAATTGCCCAGAGTTCCCTCCGGCTCGATCATGTCAAAGACGCGGATGGTGCGGGTGGGCGAATCGGCGAAGTACAGGAGTCCGCCGTCCGGGCTCAGGCATAGTCCATTGGAAATTGCGACGCCGCTGAAGTGGCGGCGCAATTCCCCCGCGCCGCTAATCGAATACAGACTGCCGCCGTTTACGTGCGATCCGTCTTCGATCATGGTTCCGCTCCAGAAGCGGCCGAGCCGGTCGACCCGGCCATCGTTGAAGCGAATGCCGGGGACGATCTCTTCGGGACGCGCCATCCATTCGACCGATTTCTGGCACGGGTCATACAGGGCAATGCCGCTGGCGAACGCCACGATCAATCTTTCGCTGTTCGCGACGAACCCGAACGAGCCGACCCGCTCCGGTGTGTCGAGGATCTCGGTCGTTCCACGGGCCCAGTCGTATCGATACAAATTGCGGCTGGGTATGTCCGTCCACCACAGATGCGAGCGGCGCCAGTCCCACAATATCCCTTCCCCGACGATGTTGTGGGTGTCGAGAATCTCGATCGGATCCAGTGTGCTCATTGTTGCGACCGCCTACCACCAAGTCGCATAGAGTCCGATCAGAATGGCGGTGATGGCGAGCGCGGCCACGTTGAAGCCGGCACTGGTCGAATAGTCGATTTGCTTCAACTCCACCCGCAATGCGGATTCGCGGCGGGGTTGCGCCAGGGAAATGACGACCGCCAATGCGAAACAAGCCAGGAACACCCAGCCGACCCGATCCATGAAGGGTAGCGACGGCCAGAACCGCCACAACAGACAGGATAAGACGAAGGAGGCGATGGCTGCGACCAACGCTCCGGCCGCCGTACAGCGCTCCCAGAACATGCCCAGCAGAAATATCACGCAAATGCCGGGTGTGAAAAATCCGGTGAACTCCTGAATGTATTGGAACGCCTGGTCGAAGCTGCCGAGCAGCGGCTTGGCCATGATGATCGCGATGAGGAGAGCGGCGGCGGCGGTTGCGCGGCCAACCCAGACCAAGTGCCGCTGCGACGCCTGCGGCCGAAGCGGCCGATAGACGTCCATGGTGAAGATGGTGGCGATGGAATTGATCTTGGAGCCCATCGAGGCAACGATGGCGGCGACCAGCGCGGCGAAGACCAGCCCGAGGATGCCCGTCGGCAGCATGGCCATGAGGTGCGGGTAGGCTTCATCCGGCCGCGCGAGATTCGGTGCCAGAGCCACGGCGGCAATGCCCGGCAGGACGATGATCACCGGCATCAGCAGCTTCAAGAAGGCGGCGAGCACGATGCCCTTTTGCGCTTCCCGAACGCTCTTGGCCGCCAGCGCCCGCTGAATGATGTATTGGTTGAATCCCCAATACGAAATGTTCATCACCCACATTCCGCCAAGCAGGACGGATACACCCGGAAGATCCTTGTAGTACGGATTGCCGGGCGGGAGAATCATCTTGAATTTTTCGGGAAATCGCATGGTCAGCTCATGAAAGCCGGCGATGACTCCCGCATGGCCGGAAATCTTGTTGAGTGCGATGAAGCTGATGATGAGGCCGCCGAGCACCAACAGCGATACCTGAACGATGTCCGTCAGCGCCACCGCCTTGAGTCCGCCGTACAGAGCGTAGGCACCGGCGAACAGCGCAAGTGCGATGAGGGCGGTCTGCACTTCCACTCCGGCGACAGTGTGCACGGCAGTCGCACCCAACCAGAGAATGGCCGTCAAATTGATGAACACATAAACGCCGAGCCAAAAGATCGCCATCACGGTACGCACACTGGTGCTGTAGCGCCTCTCGAGAAACTCGGGCATGGTGTAAATGCCGTTCTTCAGGAAAATCGGCAGGAAATACTTGCCGACAATGATGAGAGTGATCGCCGCCATCCATTCGTAGGAGGCGATCCCGAGTCCGATCACATAGCCGGAGCCGGACATGCCGATGATCTGTTCGGCCGATATGTTGGCGGCGATCAGCGAAGTGCCGATCGCCCACCAAGGCAGTGCGCGGCTCGCCAGAAAGTAATCCTGCGCATCCTTCTTGTGCGCGCCCTTTTCGCGAGATACCCATTGAGCAAGTGCAAATATCGAGACGGCGTAAATTCCTACGATGGCAATGTCGATGGTCGAAAGCCTCACGAAGTTCCCCCGGTTGTCGTTGTTGTTGTGGGAATGGCGGTCGCGTCCTGCCGGCGGCGAGCGTCGCGAAACGCCTGAACGATGAGTTGCGCCCGGCGCGCGATATCCGCGAGGCTGTAGTCGGGGCGAAACAGTTCCGATCCGAAACCGAATCCGGCCGCGCCGGCTGCCAACCAATCCGGAATCTGATCGGCGGCGACCCCGCCGACGGGCAGTATGTCGATTCCCTTGGGAAGCACCGTCCGCAGGGCCTGCAAATGCCGTGGACCATAACTCGCGGCCGGGAAGAGCTTCAATTGCGTGGCGCCCGCGCGCAGGGCGGCGAATGCTTCCGTGGCGGTGGCGATTCCCGGCAGGACCTGCATGGCCATCCGGATGGCCTCGGCGATCACCGCGGCATCGAAATTGGGCGCCACCACGAGCCGCCCGCCGGCCGCATGGGTGCGCCGAACGTCGTCGGCATCGAGTACGGTGCCGGCGCCGACCAGACAATCGCGCTGCACAGCGCCGGCCAGGGCGGCGATGCTGGCGAAGGGCTCCGGCGAATTGAGGGGGACCTCGATGGCTCGAAATCCCGCTGCATACAGCACCTCGGCGACCCCGAGGACGCGCTCCGGAACGACGCCGCGCAAGATCGCTATCAACCCGGGTTCACCCGCCGAAGGGTCAGACTGCATTGGATTCAACTCGCGACAGGTGTTGGTGCACGCGGGTGAGACCGGCAAGTGAAGCGGCCATCCCATCCAATTGGCGCGCCGCATGCGACCGCAGGGCGAGTGCGGTCGCATAGAGCCCAGTCAGGCGCGGTGCGCCGATCACGTGCACGGTCCGCTCCGCCATGCAGCCGGCAAACAAGTGCAGTGCGCCGCCAACATCATCGGCGATCAGCAGGCCCGACAGAAAGGCGGCAGCGCCCTCGGGAGTGAGTTCGCCGCCGAGCAGACGGCTGCGGCACTCGAACAGCAAGTGCAGCACCGGCACCTGCGGATGTTCGACGCATCGCTTGAGGCCCGCCTCAAACGCGGCGCCGTCGATCAGGTCTTCCGTGCGCAAGCCGTTCGGCACCAGCACGCTGTGATCGCGCAGTGCGCCGAATATTTCGCCGGTGGGCGCCGTGAGGAACTCTTCGACCATCCCATCCTTGAGCACCAGCCACTTGGTGTGCGTTCCAGGGAGACACAGCAATTTCAGCCCGTGCCCAAGCTGGGGGTTCAGGGCAAGGGCGCCCAAAACCTGAGTCTCCTCGCCGCGTATGACATCAGGCGCGCCCAGCCGGTTCTGGCACTTCAATCCGGGAATCACTTGAACGCGCCCGCCGCGCAGCGGGACGCAGGCGTCCATGATTCCCGCAGGGACGGCCGGGCAGGGCACGTAGGGTGCCTGTGTCCAGCCGATGCTGGATCCGACCATACCGCAGAGAACGGCAGGCAGCGAGCCGTGACGTGATTCGAAGGTCAGCATCAATGATTCAAAAGTTTCGGCGAAAGGTCGCCGGACCTCGGCGATGCCCGGACCGTTGACGCGCTCAATGACGCCGCCCTCATCATCGCAAAGGAACAGCCGCAAATGGCTCGTTCCCCAATCGCCCGCAACAAAACTCGCAACGGCCATCAGTGCGATTCCCGGTCTACGACGCTCCCGCTGGCTCCGGTCAAGAAATCGAGGTCGCAGCCCTGATCCGCTTGCAGGACATGCTGCACGTACAGACGATAGTAGCCTCGCGGATACTTCGGCGGCGGGCGCGCCTTCTTCCATGCATCGGTACGCGCCGTCAATTCCTCGGGTGAAATCAGCAGCTCGAGCCGCCGCTTCGGTCCGTCGAACAAGATCTCGTCGCCGTTGCGCACCATCGCGAGCGGTCCGCCAGCCTCCGATTCGGGCGCCACATGCAGCACCACGGCGCCGAACGCCGTGCCGCTCATGCGGGCATCGGAGATGCGCAGCATGTCTTCGACCCCCCGTTCCAGCAATTTGCGCGGCAACGGCATGTTGCCGACTTCCGGCATACCCGGATAACCCTTCGGACCACAGCCTTTGAGCACCAGAACGGACTGCGCGTCGACATCCAGCGCCGGGTCATCGATGCGCGCATGCAGGTCCTCGATGGATTCGAACACGACCGCACGGCCGCGGTGAGAAAAAAGCGCACGGCTGGCCGCACTTGGCTTCATCACGGCGCCATTCGGACAGAGATTGCCCTTCAGCACCCAGATGCCCGACACCGAGTTGACGGGTGCGGCCAGCGTTCGAATGACCTCGCGGTTGTGGCATTCCGCGGATTCGAAGCCTGCGCCGATCGGTTGACCCCAACTGGTCCTGGCCTGCGTGTGCAATAGAG
>DATLVV010000130.1:0-2068 GCA_035577165.1 Steroidobacteraceae bacterium
CCGCTCATGAAAATCATGACTGCAGTTTCATGATGCCGCCGATTCGGTGATGCCGGCATCGGGAGGACCATGGAGCCGTACTTATTCAGGAGCATCGCTATGAAATGGGAAACCCCACAGGCTGTTGAATTGCGGTTCGGCATGGAAATCACGATGTATGTAGCGAATCGCTGATAGCGAGGGTGAGCGCCCGCAGCGGCGGGCGGCGCCTACTTTCCTTTGAAAATCAGGGTCCTGGGGTCGGCCGCGGGAGGCGGTTTTCCCCAATGGAATTGCAATTGTCCCAACTGCAAGGCTTATCGCGCGGGCACGCTCCAAGGCCGTGCACGAACGCAGTCCTCGATCGCGGTGGCCGACGGCGCCGAGTGGGCCCTCGTGAACGCCTCGCCGGATATCCTGGCGCAGTTGCACTCGAATCCTGATTTGCAGCCGGCGCGTGCCGTGCGCGACACGGCCATTGCCGCCATCATCCTGGTCGACGGCCAAGTGGACCACACCACCGGACTCTACATGCTGCGCGAATCGGTCCGTCCCTGGCCCATCTGGTGCACCGACAGCACCTTTGCCGATCTGACCCGAGGCAATCCTGTGTTCGGGGTGCTCAAATATTTCTGCGACGTGGACCGGCAGCGCATCGATCCGGACGGGACCCGCTTTACGATCGATGCGCTGCCGGGGGTGCGGTGGCGCGCCTTGGCGGTCGAGGGCAAGCCCGCTCCCTATTCGCCCAACCGCGACGCGCCGGTTCCCGGCGATAACCTGGCGCTGGTGATCGAGGATGAGAAGAGCGGTCAAACGGCCGTGTATGCACCGGGCTTGAGCGCCATCGATGAGCGCGTGTGGGATGCCATGCAGTCCGCCGCCTGCGTAATGGTCGACGGCACGTTCTGGACCGATGACGAAATGATCCGGCTCGGCGTATCCTCGAAGCGCGCCCGCGATATCGGGCACCTGCCGCAATCCGGCCCCGGCGGCATGCTGGAGTGGCTGGACCGCCTGCCGTCGGCCGTGCGCCGGGTCCTGATCCACATCAACAACACCAATCCCATTCTCGACGAAGCCTCCGCCGAATCCGCTGAGCTCTCGCGGCGCGGCGTCGAGGTTGCCTGGGACGGCATGGAAATAGTGCTGTGAGCGGCGCTGCCTGGAGCCGGGCGGAGTTCGAGGCGCAGCTACGATCGCAGGAGCGCGCCTACCACATTCATCATCCCTTCAATCGCCTGCTGAATTCAGGCGGTGCCACCCCCGAACAAATTCGCGGCTGGGTGGCCAACCGGTTCTATTATCAGATCAACATTCCGGTCAAGGATGCGGCCATTCTGTCGAATTGCACCGACCGCGCCGTGCGCCGCTCGTGGGTGCAGCGCATTCTCGATCACGACGGCTACGGCGAAGATCCCGGCGGGATCGAATCGTGGCTGCGCCTGGCGGAGGCGGTGGGATTGCCCCGCGCGGCGGTGGAGAGTTTGAGCGAGGTGCTGCCGGGGGTTCGATTCGCGGTCGATGCCTATGTCAATTTCGCGCGCCGTGCGCCCTGGCCGGAAGCGGTGTGCTCGTCGCTGACCGAGCTGTTCGCCCCGGAAATCCACAAGCAGCGTCTCGCCAGCTGGCCGCAGCACTATCCTTGGATCGACCGGGCCGGACTGCAGTACTTTCAAAGCCGGGTGAGCCTGGCGCGCCGCGACGTCGAATTCAGCCTGGCCGTCACTCTGGATCGATTCAACACGCGTGCCTTGCAGGAACGCGCACTCGACATCCTCAAGTTCAAGCTCGACGTACTATGGCAGATGAGCGATGCCATGGCGCTGCGCTACCCGGGTGCCGCATGAGCGATCCTGCCATCAGCGGGAGTTCCCGGCCCGCCCTGGGACGCGGCTTCCGGCTGCAATGGGAGCCGGCGCAGAACGCGCATGTGCTCCTCTATCCCGAAGGCATGATCAAGCTCAACGGCAGTGCGGGCGAGATCCTGAAACGCTGCAACGGTGCGGCGACGATCGCCGACATCACGGCGGATCTCGAGCGAGCCTTCGCGGCCAGCGATTTATCGGAGGACGTCATGCGCTTCGTA
>DATLVV010000131.1:0-2048 GCA_035577165.1 Steroidobacteraceae bacterium
GGAATGCGAACCCCTGGGCAGGATTGATTCGATGATAGTAGGTCTCCTCGAGAGCGGTTTCGCCTCCCGGCGTCGCCGTATCGTGTTTGTGCGGTGGATAACTCGACCAGTGGCCGCCCGGGGTGACGACCTCGACCACGATGAGGCTGTCGGCGCTTCGATCTTCGGGAAGCACGTTTCGCACGTAGCGCGTGTTGGTGCCCGTGCCGCGTACTGCCTTGGGCATGTCGCTCGGGCCGATTGCGCGCGGCACACTGCCGGGTTCTCCGGGCGCGGAGCAGACTGCCAGTTCGACCGCGTTTCGGGCGATCACCTTGAACGGCATACCGGCTGGTGCATACACGGCCCCGGGGGATGCGTCATCGAACACGCTCGAGCGCCCGCCTAGCCCCTCGAAGCGATGGTTCCCGACGACGATGTCGGCAGTGCCCGTCAGTACGACGATGCAGGCTTCGCGGCCGCTGTCGCCGCCGCCGGCGGCTTGCCCCGGCGCCAGGCGGTTCACCCGAAATCCAACACGCTGCCAGCCTGCGCTCTGCGGCGTGATTTCAAGAACGCACCCGTGGATATCGGGCGGATGAGATCGAAGAAGAAGATTGGGCATCGTTACTCCGCCGTGATGAGTCCCGCTTCCGCCGCCTCGCGCCGCAAGGTTGCCAAACCGAGCGCCCCGTAGCGCCGCGGGTCGGCGATGGCCGGATTCTGCTCTGCCTCGACGATGATCCATCCGGAATAGCCGATCTCGGCAAGTGCCTGCATCACCTTGCCGAAATCAAGATCACCGTCCCCGGGCACCGTGAACATGCCGTCCAGCACGCCTCCCAGAAAGCTCCCGCCCGCGGCCTTGATCCTGCTGTAGACCTTGCCACGGATGTCCTTGCAGTGCACGTGCGCCACGCGGCGCGGATGCGCCCGGATCAGCGACACGGCATCCACTCCTCCCAACGCGGCGTGCCCGGTGTCGATGGTCATTCCCACCGACGGTCCGGTGTTCTGAAGCAGGCATTCGATGTCGGCGCTTGACTCAACCACGGTGCCGAGATGGTGGTGATAGGCGAAGCGCAGGCCGGCCGCCGCCACGGTGTCGGCAACCTCCGTCAGTGCTGCGCCGAAGCGCGCCCAGCCCGCCCGGTCCAACCGCGGGGTCGCCGACAGCGGACGGGTGCGGTCGCCGTGAATCGCATTGCTGGTCTCGGCATGGATGAACACTCGGCATCCCAACGCCTTCAGCAACCCAAGGTGCGGCTGCAGAGCGTCGATCTCCGCGCGCGCCGTGCGGGTCAGGAGGCTTGCGCCATACCACCCGCCCACCAGGATCAATTTGAACCGGCCGAGCAGCTCCGCCAGCGCCGGCGGATCGCGGGGAAATCTTCCGCCGAGTTCGATGCCGGCGTAGCCTAAGTCGCGGGCCTCAGCCAGAACCTGCTCGAGCGCAGTCTCAGCGCCGAGCTCGGGCATGTCGTCGTTGATCCAACCGATGGGGCTGACGCCGAAGCGAATACTCAAACCTCGTCTCCCGGTGCCCGTTTCTCGAGCTCAGCGACATATGCCGCTCTTGCGGCCTGCACCTCGGGACGAAGCGACACCTCCGGTATGGCGACGTCCCACCAAGCGCCTCCCGCTTCGGTCGCGACCGCCGGATCGGTTTGGATGACGATCACATGGGTCCGATCCGAGCTCTTCGCGCGGCCCAGCGCCTGCTCGAGTTCGGCAATCGTGGACACCTTTTCAGCGATCGCTCCGAGGCTTGCGGCATGAGCTGCGAAATCGATCTGAGTAAGGTTTTCATGACGCGAGTCCGCCCACATCGTATTGAAGGGCGCGCCGCCCGAGGCACTCTGCAGGCGATTGATGCAGGCAAAGCCGCGATTGTCGAGGACGGTGACGATCAGCTTCTGCGCCATCGCCACGGACGTCGCCAGTTCCGAATTCAACATCAGATAACTGCCGTCGCCGAGCAACACATGGACATCGCGGTGCGGTTCCGCCATTTTCACTCCCAATCCGCCCGCGATCTCGTAACCCATGCAGGAGTAGCCGTATTCCAC